>CAUQUX010000092.1:0-5310 GCA_963521235.1 uncultured Veillonella sp.
GTATATGAAATGATTGCTACGATGACAGCACTGGAAACGAAAGGTGTTGCCGGTATGAGTACAACATTTGGAGATACAGTCAATAGCTTGTTCGGTAGAAAAAATGCCATGGAAGGTGTAAAAGTACAAGTCTTAGAAGACGAATCATTACAAGTATCTCTACATATTGCAGTATATTATGGATATCGCGTTCCAGATATTGCATTGCGTTTGCAAGAGCGCGTAAAAAGTGCCCTTGTATCAATGACGGATGCTACAGTCAATAGTGTTGATATTTATGTACAAGATATTATTTTTGAAAGTACCATATCATAGGGGATTTGTATGTCAGATCATTTAGAAATTGAAATTACAGATGCCGTTATTTTAGATGTCACAGCCAGAGTATTGTCATCATTTGATGAAATACACTCCATGAGTAAACGGTTTTTTGATGGCGTTGTTGATGGTATCTCACAAAAATTAGGGCAGAAAAGTTGGCCTGGAATGAATATAAAACATAAACGAGATAGTTTTGGAGAAGCTTTCATAGAAATTAATTTATATCTTCGTTTATATTGTGGGTCTCACCCATTAGAAGTAGCACGACAAATACAACAACAAGTGCGTCAAGATTTACGGAATATGTTAGACTTATACCGCATTCGTGTAGATGTACACATTGACGGTTTAGAAAGAAGGGAACCTAGTAATGAACAATCGTAGGTTAGCAAGAGTATTTGCATTTGAAACAATTTATGCAGATACATTCTCAGGAGATGTAGCTGAGGAAACAATCTTAGATACACCTAAACTGCAAGGAAAAGCCAATCGATTTGCAGAGCAATTAATTGCAGGTGTGCGTAGTGAAAAAGAACAATTAGATGCAGCTTTACAAACATTTTCTCCTAAACGTAAGATGGAGCGGTTTCCTAAAGTAGAACTTACTATTTTGCGTATGGCAGCATGGGAGTTATTACATCCACAAGAGGATACACCAGCTAAGATTGTTATCAATGAAGCTGTTCTATTGGCAAAAGAGTTTGGTGGAGAGACTTCCTATAAGTACATTAATGCTATTCTTCATAATTTAGCTACATCGAGACAATAACATGGCCTATTATTTAGGAATAGATACAAGCTGTTATACTACATCTTGTGCACTTGTTGATGAGGAAGGTAGATTAGTACAGGAAGTTCGAAAACTGTTAGAAGTACCGCAAGGTAAACGAGGGTTGCAGCAGTCACAAATGGTGTTTCAACATACACGTGCATTAGGTGAACTGATTCAGTCTTTACATTTGGATCAGCCTATCTCAGCCATCGGTGTTAGCGGTTTTCCAAGACGAGAAGAAGATTCCTATATGCCAGCATTTTTAGTAGGACTCAATACAGCGAAATCACTAGGCCATTGTTTACAAGTCCCTGTCCATATATTTTCACATCAAGAGAATCATATATGGGCAGCCTTGCGTGAAATTGGTGAAATTCCAGAAGGTCCGTTCTTAAGTTTACATCTATCAGGGGGAACCACAGAATTTGTATTGTGTGAGCGAATCCAACACAGTGGTTTCCATGTAAAAATTTTGGGCAGCTCAGATGATATAGCGGCTGGTCAATTAGTTGATCGGTTAGGAGTGCTAATGGGATTACAATTTCCCGCAGGTCCCAGTATGGAAACCTTGGCAAGACGGATTAAATATAAAGTAGAATCTGTATTACCAGTATCTGTTAAGGGTTCGGATATTAGTTTTGGAGGGCCTTATAGCGCTGGTCAACGTTGGTGGGAATCATTACAACATGACCCTATTAATTGGACTGATAGGGAATCATTTAGCACAGCAACAAACGCTCAAATCTTGGCAGCCTCTGTCTTTCAGTGTATTGGTAGTTCCTTAGAAAAAGCCTTATCTCATATTCTTAATGAACATCGTATTACAACTTTAATTACTGCGGGAGGTGTGATGGCAAACACCTATTTACAAGAACGATTAGTACATTGGGGACATCATCATGATTTAGATGTATTATGTGTATCATCTAAATATAGTGCAGATAATGCTTCAGGTAATGCTTATGGGGCAATGGTTGTTGAAGGAGAATAGAATGGAAGCTTACTCCGTTGGAGAATTAAATAAAATTATTAAGCAAACTGTAGAAGGAGAGTTTCTATTAAAAAACTGTATTGTAGAAGGCGTTATCTCTAATGTGAAACGCCATAGTACAGGACATTATTACTTTTCTTTGATTGATGATACGGGATCCATTGATATGGCTATGTGGCGTTCCAAAGTACAACAGCGCGGTTTGGAAAGAGCCCTTGAAAATGGGTTATTAGTGCAAGTTCGTGGAAATATTAGCTTTTATGAAAAAACTGGACGCTTAAGTTTCATCTGTGAAGATATACGAATTGGCGCTAAAAGTGATTACCAAATTGCCTATGAAAAACTCAAGCAAGAGTTATACGCCCTAGGCTACTTTGATGAGAGACATAAGCAGATGTTACCGCCCGTACCGAGTTGTATTGGTGTTGTTACCTCTGCATCAGGAGCAGTTATTCACGATATTTTACATGTAGCATCTCATCGTAATCCATTGGTAACATTTAAAGTATTTAATGTACCGGTACAAGGTCCTAGTGCTGGACCTATCATTGCTAAAGGCATAACTATGGCGGATGCAGATCCTGATGTTGACCTCATTATTGTAGGACGTGGTGGCGGTTCCATGGAAGATTTATGGTGCTTTAATGATAGGGCGTTAATCGAAGCTATCTTTCACTGTAATACACCAGTTGTATCCGCTGTGGGCCATGAAGTAGATTATACATTGTGTGACTTTGTGGCTGATGTTCGAGGGGCTACACCAAGTCATGCAGCTGAATTATCTATTTATCCATTAGCTGATTTACAAGAAGAAGTTCAACAAAAGTTAGATTTTATTCATAATACAGTACAGTATCGTATCCAAAAAGAGAAACAAAAATTGTTTGCTATAACGAATCGTAAAATTACGGTACCTGCTATTTCTTTAGTACATCAACAAAAGAATATACTACAACGATTTGAACAGATATTGCATGGGGCAGTACAAAAGAAAACGCAAGATGAGTCTCGTAGACTCGCTATTTTAGCCACCCAATTAGATAGCAAAAATCCTTTATCGAAAGTTATCAAAGGGTTTGCAAAAGTAGATGTTAATGGGGCTCCATTACAAACGATTCAAGGTGTACAATTTGGCGATACATTGGATATACACATTCAAGATGGGTCTTTGAAAGCAACTGTACAGGAGGTAACACAACGTGGCTAAATCTATAAAAAATTACGAAAAAAAATATTCGGCCTTAGAAGAGGTAGTAAAAAAACTAGATGATGAAAGTTTGTCTATGCATGAATTATTGAAAACCTATAAAGAAGGACTTACTTTGGTAAAAGAATGTTCAGATTTATTGCAACTTGTAGAAGAAGAAGTGCAACAAATTATAGAAACAGTTCAAGTAGATACGAACTAGGAGACAAAGTACATTTTTTTAGGTATAATAGGATTAGAATATTTATACAAAAATTATTATCTTTCAAAGAATTGAGGATATTATGTTAAAAGAGTACTTACAACAAAGTAAAGCAGATATTGAAAACTATCTATCATCTGTATTAACATCCCCTAACGCAGAATACGCCAAATTATATGAAAGCATGAATTATAGCTTGCTTATGGGAGGAAAACGAATCCGGCCCATTATTACGAAAGCTGTCATTGAGTCCCTAGGGGGAGCTTGGGATGCTTATAAAGATGTAGTATGTGCTATTGAATTAATTCATACCTATTCTTTAATTCATGACGATTTACCTGCTATGGATAATGATGATTATCGTCGTGGCAAGCTAACCAATCATCGAGTTTATGGTGATGGAATGGCAGTATTAGCTGGCGATGGATTATTGACCTATGCCTTTGAATTAGTTAGCAAACACACATTGTTAACAGCAGAACAAGTCGTACAGATTATTCGCTCCTTAGCAAAAGGCGCAGGACCAAGTGGAATGGTGGGCGGCCAAGCTTTTGACCTACAATCAGAAGGAAAATTCTTGCCATTGGAAGAATTAGTGGTTCTTCACAAAGGGAAAACAGGTGCTTTATTTAGTGCAGCTGTTGAGATTGGTCTTATTGTGATGAATGCACCTAACTCTGTACGTGATGCGTACCTACGATATGCAGATCATTTAGGTTTATTATTCCAAATTACTGATGATATTTTAGATGTTGTGGGAACCCAAGAAGAATTAGGGAAAACTCCTGGCAGTGATGAGCGTCAACATAAGGCGACCTACGTTTCTATTTTGGGACTCGATACTGCCAAAGAACGTGCTCAAGAAGTTGCCAATCTAGCATTAACAGCCTTGCACGATTCCAACCAAACATCACCTGTACTGGAAGGGTTAGTCCAATATTTAATGGAACGTACACAGTAGGAGACAGTCATGAGTCAAAAAGAACGTCTTGATATGTTACTTGTGCAACGTGGTTTATTTGAAAGTAGAGAAAAGGCAAAAGCCGCTATTATGGCAGGTCTTATTTTCTCAAGCACACAACGCTTAGATAAAGCGGGTACTAAAATACCCGTGGATACTCAGTTAGAAGTAAAGGGTAATACCTTACCTTATGTAAGTCGTGGTGGTTTAAAACTGGAAAAAGCTATAGAGTTATATCCCATAGATCTAACAGATGCTGTTATGGTAGATATAGGCGCTTCCACAGGTGGATTTACAGATTGTGCTTTACAAAATGGTGCATCTAAAGTATTTGCTATCGATGTTGGATATAATCAATTAGCATGGAAATTACGGCAGGATCCTAGAGTTATCAATATGGAAAAGCAAAATATTCGTACCGTTACACCTGTACAATTGGGTGAACTTAGCGACTTTATTTCCATTGATGTAGCTTTTATCTCTTTGGACAAGGTTCTACCGGTAGCTACTACATTGCTCAAGGATACAGGGGCCTTAGTGGCCTTAATTAAACCACAATTTGAAGCTGGTAAAGAATTAGTCGGTAAGGGTGGGATTGTACGTGAAAAATCAACTCATGAGTTGGTATTACATCGTATATTACACATTGCACAAGACTGTGGCTTATATTTACATGGATTAACCTTTTCTCCCATTAAAGGAATGGAAGGAAATATTGAATTTTTAGGATATTTTACAAAAGAAGAAAATGGCTCCCTTGAAATTACTGATGCATTGATTACTGACACAGTAGAGGAGGCACATCAATTATAGGAGGATCTATGAGAATCGGTTTCTTTCCTAATATGAAAAAAGA
>CAUQUX010000093.1:0-5218 GCA_963521235.1 uncultured Veillonella sp.
GTTGACTGGGAAGCAAAAGTTAGCCGCTTGAAAGAAGTAGCTCCTTGGATCTTCGTAAAACCAGAATTTACTACTAAAACTGGTACACGCCAATCTGCTGCAGACTTCAAAAAATTTGTTATGAATACAGAATGTATTCTTTGCGGATGCTGTGCTTCCGAATGTAATAAATTGTCTGCTAACCGTGAAGACTTCTTGGATCCATATGTATATACAAAAGCTAACCGTTTTGTAACTGACTCCCGTGATGTGTCCCCAATGGCGCATACTACACCAGCTTTCAACCATGGCTTGTGGAAATGTGTACATTGCATGAACTGTATCACTCGTTGTCCAAAACATTTGAAACCAGAAAAAGATATTTCCAACCTTCGCCGTGTAGCGACACAAGCTGGCTTGTCCAACAAAGGTACTCGTCATGCTATCGCGTTCAAACAAGACTTGTTAAAAACTGGTCGTCTAAACGAAGTAACAATGAGCTTGAAAACAGACGGATTATTGGATTCCGCAAAACAAGGTCTATACGCTCTTCGTTTATGGAAACATGGCAAAATCAATCCATTCGAATTGGTAGTTCCTCATAAACCAGTGAATGGTATTGAAGGTGTTCGTACAATCGGTCGTGCAGTAGAGGAGGCTGGAAAATAATGAAATACGGATTTTTCCCAGGTTGCGTATTAGAAGGCGCATCTAAAGAAGACTACTTAGCAACCGTTGCAGTAGCGAAAAAATTAGGTATCGAAATTCAAGAATTAGACGGTTGGACTTGCTGCGGTGCGTCCCACGTTCAAGATATCGATCCATTATTGACTCTTTCTACTAACGCTCGTAATATTGCGTTAGCTGAAAAAGAGGGCTTAGATATCCTTACAGTTTGTAACACTTGTACATTAATGCTTCGTGAAGCTAAAAAAGAGCTTGATGATCATGAAGTAACTCGTCAAAAAGTAAACAACATTCTTGGCGAAGCTGGTATGAACTACAAAGGTACTAGCGAAGTAACACATTTCTTGTGGGTTCTTATCCGCGAATATGGTTTAGATAATTTGAAAGCAAAAGTGGTTCGTCCATTGACTGGCCTTCGTGTTGCTGAATATTATGGTTGCCATATCCTTCGTCCAGAAGAAGAAATGGGCTTCGAAGATATGCAAATCCCAACAAGCTTGGCAGATTTGATTACAGCATTAGGCGCTACTCCAATCGATTTCTCCCGTAAATTAGATTGCTGTGGTTTCCATGCAGTATATCCTGCACATGATTCTGTTATGCAAATGACTGGTTCTATCAATGCGGATGCGCAAAAAGAAGGTGCTGACTGTGTCGTAACACCATGCCCACTTTGCCAAATGCAATTGGATATGTTCCAAAAAGAAGCAAAAGCAACTGTTGCAATGAATGGTGATATGCCTATCATCCACATGAGCCAATTGATTGGCCTTGCATTGGGTTGTACTCCAGCAGAAATGGGTATGACAGATCGTCACTTGGCAAGCACTGCTTCCTTGAACCGTTTCTTATAATCAGAAATACAATCGTATTACACAAACTTACAACAGGTTGTCCCTCGGGGCAACCTGTTTTTTGTGCTCGTGAAAGTCTTATCTTGTGGGTTATAGGACAAAATGAGTTGGTTTTAATAGCGATGAGCCTAGTTATATACTAGGCTCATTGAATTTTAAAGTTGTTTAAAAATGTTGAGATAGGATATAATGAGAGGCATTCCCTAGTGGTAAACCAAGTCAAATACGGGATGTATTGCGTAGTAATCCTTTTAAAACATAGTAAATTACTATACTGTTGTAAGAATAATACACCGAACATATATATTGAAAATATAGAACAAATATGCTACCATACTAGTATGAAGGAGGGATAGTATGGCAGTGTATATGTGTTTAGATTTAAAGAGTTTTTATGCTTCGGTAGAGTGTGCAGATTTGGGAGTGGATCCCTTTACTACACCCTTGGTTGTGGCGGATGCATCACGTGGGCTAGGAGCGATTACACTAGCTATTTCTCCAGCATTAAAGCAATTAGGCGTCAAGAACCGATGTCGGTTATTCGAGATTCCATCTACCATTGAGTATATGGCGGTAAAACCTAGGATGCGACGCTATATGGAGGTGTCTGCTGCTATTTATGGTGTTTTGTTGGACTACGTAGCACCAGAAGATATTCATGTGTATTCTATTGATGAATATTTCATCGATGTGACTCCTTATAGTCGTTTATATAAAAAAACATACCGTGAGTTAGCCTTGCTTTTTAAGGATAGTGTACTAGAACAGACAAAGATTCATGCCACTGTTGGGTTAGGCACTAATTTGTTTTTAGCTAAGGTAGCTCTTGATGTATTAGCCAAGCATGCGCCACAGGGAATTGGTATGCTCAATGAAGAACTATTTAAAGAAAAGATATGGCATCATCAACCCATCACAGATATTTGGCAAATTGGCAAAGGCATTGCTAACCGATTACATAAGTATGGGGTAGTAGATTTACATGGTATTACGACTGTGCCTGAGGAACGATGGTATAAAGAGTTTGGGGTCAATGCAGAACTACTCATTGACCATGCTTGGGGGCGTGAGGCGTGTACCATGAAAGAAATTCATGCGTACCGACCAGCGAAACACTCTTTGTCGAGAGGGCAAATTTTACTGAGAAATTATTCCTACGAAGAGTGTTTTGTGCCTCTTCGAGAGATGGTGGAATCTTTATTGTTGGAATTGATTGCAGAGAAAGCGCTGACAAAATATATTTCCTTAGGTGTGCGGTATGCAGACAGAACGGTAAAAGGTACTGGTGGATCGAGACGGTTATCAAAGTATACGTGCTCCTTAGAGGTGCTTTCACAGGCTGTGTTGGAGTTGTACAAAGAAACGGCTCACCGCCATCAAGAGATTCGACAGTTATCGGTGGGATTGGATGACTTGGTCAGTCGCGATGCTATTCCTTGGGAGGAAGATTTATTTTCTGCCACACAAGGAGTAGAGGAGAAAGCTTACGAAGTGGAACGGACGGTGCTAACTATTAAGGAAAAGTTCGGAAAAAATTCTATTTTGCGAGCTAGTAGTTTGCAAGAGGAGGGAACGATGCAGTTTCGTAATACCTTAGTAGGAGGCCATAATGCAACATAGACGACCGAAAATGACCTTGTTACAGAGGGCTAAACAATTTATGCCCTTTGCGGCTTTGAAAGGGTTTCAAGAGTTATTAGAGGAAACCGCACAATATAAGGAGAGTCGGAAGGAACTTTCAGAGGAGCAATTAGATGTCCTAGATAGGCAGTGCAAGGGGCTAGTGATAGGGAATTTGGTGAGTGTTGTGTACCACAATGGGAGGGTCTATGATACGGTGCAAGGGCGATTACAAAAAGTCGATACAGTGTATCGCACGATGACCGTAGGGGAGGTGACTGTACCCATGTCCCACATTGTACGGGTGACCACCATTGGCTGAGTATTGACCATTTTTGTAAATCATGTAGAATGGTACATATAGGTTATATGCTAGCAATATAGGATATAATCAATCTATGAGAATAGGATGGACATGATGAAACAGAAACGATATAAAGCTTATGGGTGGTGGCTCATAGGATTGAGCGTAATCTTGGGGCTACTAGGGATAGGTTGGAATATGTACGTGAAATATACAACGCCGGTGACGACATATGCAGTAGAAGCAGGGGATTTTGAACTACAGATACCGAAGTTAGGCGTAACTAGTACAACGATTTCCTTAGCTTGGAATCCTGTGAATGATGAGCGATTGGCGGGGTATGATATTTACGTCAATCAAGAAAAAGTAAACGAAATTCGACCTAGTGCCAAGGGCGTATCTATCATACCTAGGATGGAGTTGGATGGATTAGAATCCGATACAGTATACTTAGTGCAAGTAAAAGCTGTGGATGATAGGGGCTCTACCTTGTCTGATTCTTCCAAGGTACCAGTCAAAACATTGCCGAAGGAACCGCGTTTAGAAGCTACGGCCTATGGTGCCATAGGCGATGGAATCACGGACAATACGGTAGCCTTACAAAAAGCGATACGTGATACCCCAGCAGGAGGCATCTTACATATCAGTAAGGGTGTATACCGCACAGGAACGCTATTCTTGCACAGCTATATGACGTTAGAATTAGATGAGGATGCTGTGCTAATGGCGGTTAATGATAGCTCTGCTTTTGTAAAACCTAATTATGTGGTGACAGGAGGTACGCCGTATTTAGGACTTTTACAGTTAGAAGGCGATGAGCAGGGCCCTATTGAAAACGTTGTCATTCGTGGTGGGACTATCGATGGATATGGTTGGAAAGAGGTTCTACCGCAAGAAACTAGAACAGTAGAAGTAGATGGAGTACGGGAGGAGGTGCTAGATCATACTGGTTTATTAAGCAAAGCAGAAGTTGAGGCGGCTATGCGTAGAGGGGCTAATTATGAAAAAGGCAATACGACACGATCGTCCTTGATCATCATCCATCATGGGAAAGAAATTGCTTTGGAGAATACAGTCTTACGCAATGCATCTGCCCATATGGTAGAGGCTACACAAGTAGAACAGCTAGGGATTCGGAATGTGCGTATGGAAGGTATGTACAGTGGTGATGGATTACATTGGGATGGCATAGGGTTAACGACACAACATCTTGTGATGGAACATATGCAACAGGGGATTGTTATCTTAGCAGGTCATCCTGTAGGCTCAAGCCTAACCGAACAGTGGAGTGCGTATGATACAAAGATTCGTCACAGTGGTGTAGGCATTGTGTTTACCAATACGGGTAATACTTGGATTCAGCATGTGTATTTACAAGGATTGTCCATAGAAGATGTGTTGTTAGCTATGCGTGTTCGTGAAACTACAACCATAGGTGGCGGTATACGAGATATTGTTGTGAAAGAGGCATACTTAAAGGGGATTACACAACAAATCGATGCAGGCACCAAACGCAATAGCCCTGTGGAATGGTTTCGCACAACGGTGGACATTGTAAAAGAAGAATAAACCCTCTATGAAAGAATGTTTAATGATATTTTTATCAACTATAACTGAATATCATAATAATGCTTTACTATACAAAGTATGCATAATACTTGTTTATAGTCATATGAGTATGTACGAAATGCAAATAATGATGTATAATGATGATAAGTTTAATAATTAGTATTTCTAGTACTTACCGAGTGTGTAAGTGAATAAAAGACCTCCT
>CAUQUX010000094.1:0-5093 GCA_963521235.1 uncultured Veillonella sp.
ACTTGTTTTTCCAAATCTTTTAAATGCGGTTCTACCATCATAATGAAAGTCTCCTTTACCCATTAAATATATAGTATTGAATTATTGATTTTGTTGCTCATTGCTATAGCGTTTATAAATGTATTGAATTTTTTCCTTGTTACGACTGATTTTACAAGTCTCAGCGCGAAGGATGGATGCGGTTCTTTCAATGGCATCCTCTAAATCATCGTTCACCACAATGTAATCATAACGATGGGCTAATGCGAGTTCGGAACACGCTAGGGACAACCGTTTATGAATCACTTCTTTATCATCAGTGCCTCGACCATGTAAACGAGATGTCAACACATCTAAAGATGGAGGGACTACATAGATAAATACAGCATCACTATAGGATTCTTTGACTTTCATCGCACCTTGAATATCAATCTCTAAAATCACGCTTTTGCCTTCTTCTAATAAGTTCATAACGTGCTCTTTCGGTGTACCATAATAATTATCGTACACTTTTGCGTATTCTAAGAATGCATCTTCTTTGATTAACTTTTCAAATGTATCTACATCTCGGAAGAAATAACTAATCCCTTCTTCTTCTCCCACCCGCGGTTGACGAGTGGTCATAGATACTGAATAGACCAAGTTTGGCATTTGCTTGCGGAGTTCTGCACAAATTGTGCCCTTTCCTGCACCAGACGGTCCTGAAATGACGATTAATATTCCTTTATCAGACATGATAACTCCAGTACTACTTACACATTATTCTATATTCTGAATTTGCTCTCTTACCTTTTCTAACTCAACTTTCAATTGTACAACTGTGTCTACAATTGTAATTTCATTCCCTTTGGATCCCATCGTATTGACCTCACGATTCATTTCTTGTAATAAGAAATCTAACTTGCGTCCGATAGGCCCTTCTTCCTCAAGGACTTCTTTTAATTGTACCATATGTGAGGCGAATCGAGCAATCTCTTCTGAAATATCTACTTTATCTGAAAGTATTGCCACTTCTTGTAAAAATCTTTCTTCTTGAAAATCCACACCCACTTTATCAAGCATAGATTGAATCCGTTGTAATAAACGTTCTTCATGATGGGCTAAGGCTACATCTCTTCGACTTACCATGAAGGAAAATAATTCTTCAATACCTTGTAAGCGTACCGTAATATCTTCTTTCATAGCTATGCCTTCTTTGGCGCGCATAGCTAATACACCTTCAATAGCTATTTGGGTTGCTTCTTCCAGGGCACGTCCCATAGCCTCCTCATCTGTAGGAGGTTCTTCCACTGTAATCCAATCGGAAGAAATAGACATAATAGCAGATAAAGGCACCTCTTGCGCATCTGTATAAAACCCTTCCTCTACTAAAAATTGTTTAATCTGTCCACATAAGGCACGATTCATGCGCAATTCTTTTTCTTGCTCTCCTGACTCTTTGTACAGAATCGACACCTCTACTTTACCTCGTTGAATGGCGGCTTGAATTAAACGTCTTACCTTATCTTCAAAGCTATTAAATTGTTTGGGACTTTTCATCGCAATATCACAATATCTTGTATTGACGGTTTTAATTTCTACTTGGAAAGTTCCCGTATCTGTAGTCACTATGCCGCGACCAAAGCCTGTCATACTATTCATGGATTTACCTCGCGTTTCCGTTCTATTTCTTATCTTTCAGTATAGCACGGCAGACGGTAAAAATAAAACATTTTATCTGCTTTAATTATATGAACTATCACATTAGTATACTCACAATTTTTTGGCTCTATCATAGACATTCATTATCCTCACCTTTTATATGTCTTCAGCGGAACATCAATTCTTTATGTGGACTTTAAAGGGTCTCCTTTCGGCTACATGTATTTGGGACTCATTGATGTAAATCTAAGACTCCCTATATCTCCTAATACTAGATTAGTGTATACTAGTATAGGGATAGTTTTTTTAAATTTTCCCCTTACTAATAGGTAATTTATTAGCATGGCATCCTTAGTAAGGTACCATGTACCTTCAATCATTTTTCGTAAGTTTATAAAACTTAGCTATTACATTTATATGGTAAATAAATGTAATTTCAATAAAATTTACACTTTCAACTATAACAACACTAATATATCTATGACGAAAGGATTTTCATGAATTTAGATGGTTTAACCTTATCTGTATTAATACGAGAACTGAACGACCATGTCGGAAATGGTCAGATTCAACGTATTCAACAGATCGATAAAGCAAGTATACTTTTAAAAATCAATACCCCTACCACAAGTCCCTACTTAGTGATTACTGTAGGCAGTGCTCCGTCTATCTATGTAACAGACAAAATCGTAGATGCTCCAAAGGAGCCTACCTCTCTTATTATGTATTTACGGAAACATATTGAAGGAGCTCGTATCACAAACATCGAGCAACTACATGGGGACCGTATCATTCGCATTACCGCCGACAAATTAGGCTTAGATGGTTCCATCGTTGTAAATGAAATCTATGTAGAACTAATGGGAAAATATTCTAACTGCATTTTCGTGCAAGATAGCATCATTTTAGAATCACTTGTTCATGTCACACCACTTATGAACCGTGTGCGTTCTGTGGCACCTAAATTGCCCTATGAATTACCGCCTAATACCTCTCGTGTGGACCTTATGCAATTCTCTGGTCCAGAAATCACACAATTACTACAATCCTTTTCACAAGACACAGTGGGCAATACCATTCGTCATATCTTCAATGGCTTTGGCCCCGTTTTATTAGACGACCTCTGTTATCGTATGGGCTTAGCACCAACTACACCAATGTCATCGGACCTCATTAAGAGCATCACCGAGGGACTAACCAATTTGAAAGCTCAACTTCTTAGAGCACAAGGATTATTACAATATACTACTGATACAGGAAAACGTTTATTAACTCCTATTCCACTCTGTGAAAGTTCCCTCCACACCATTGTTGATACTATCCAGTATCCAACCATTTCTGAGGCTCTTTCACAGGATGTGGCAAAACTAGGAGCTATTCACACCGCAGGAAAAGAGTTAGAAAAAATTATTGCAGCAGCTATCAAAAAAGAAGAAGGTCGTCACGAAAAAATTAAAGCTGAACTAGATGACACATCCAAAGCAGACATGTACAAAGCATACGGGGATTTGCTCATGATTTACAGTTACTTGCATCACCACTATGAATCAGAAGTGACAGTGCAAAATGTATTATCTGACTCGGCCGAAGATATTACAATCCCATTGGATCCCCCATTATCCATTACAGAAAATGCACAGGCCTATTATAAACTGTATCGTAAGATGAAAAATCGAACGAAAAATGGTCAATACCAACTAGAACAAAGCTCCATGCGCCTTTCTTATTTAGAATCTATTCAATACAGTTTATCTTTAGCTACGACCAAACAATCTGTCCAAGAAATTCGTAGCGAATGTGAAAGTGCAGGCATCTTACGTCAATCGAAAAAGCCAATTCCTTTCAAGATTAAAAAAGACAATTTCTTGCATTTTACCATTCCTAATGGTGACGTATATGTGGGACAAAATAACCAGCAAAATGAATACCTCACCAATCGTTGGGCTAAACCTAATGACCTATGGTTACATACACAACATATACAAGGATCCCACGTAATTTTGCGGTCTGACGTTGAGCCTGATATTAAAATGATTGAAGCAGCTGCACAAATTGCTGCGTACTTTAGTAAAGGGAAAGGTACCTCTAAAGTAACCGTGGACTACACATTAGTAAAACATATTAAAAAGCCGCCTGGATCTCCTTTGGGATATGTCATATTTAATACCCATAATGATATTGTAGTAGAACCTAAAGTACCTGAAGGGTATACGGAACCAAACAATTAAATACCAAAGGCTGTAAGCATTCGTATCGTTTACTTACAGCCTTTTTATTATTCTAATTCATTATGTACAGCACTTCTATAACAATGCATTCATTTTACCAATTTCAGTAATTTGTTCTACTGTTAATTTTGTAATACGAGAAATCATCTCTACGGATAATTTCTCCTTAAGCATTCCAATAACAGCTTCTACCTTACCTTCAGTTCTACCTTCTTCTCTACCTATTTCGATTCCTTCTTTTAGCTTATTCTCCATTTCAAACGCTAATGTCATATAATCTCGCCTCCATTCATCACATTGTTTTATCGTATGAACTTCACTATCAATCTCATACATCAGACTATCTTCAGGTTCTTTTCCATCTATATAATCTAAAAAATATTTTAGTTCCTTAGATACATCATCCAATTCACCCTTAGTGCTCAAGAAAATCTTATGAGTGCCATCATTCAACGTTCTATTCGTATTCTGCAAGCATACATTTTTAAAATCATACTTATGAAGCTTATCTGGATATACCTCAAATGTACATATAAAAATAACGTATGTATCATTTAGTTCTGAATAATGTTGGCCCTTTTCTAAACTATCAATATCTATCGCACTTTGATAATAGCGAGCTCTTTTGACAAGCTCCTTCATATCTTTACTAGTTTGCATTTCGATGTTAAAGATAGTTCCTTTATCATCATTGACAAATACATCTAGTCGCACACTCTTACTATCCAAGCGAACATCAATAGTTTTCTCTTCTTCTAGATATTCAATATCCTTAATATCAATATCTAAAAGTCTTTCTATCGTTTGCTTGCAAATGCGTTTATTACGCATCACTTTCTGAAAGATAAAATTATCTTGTATCGTAAGTTCTTCATAAGGCTTGATAGACATAGGATTCACACTCCTTTTTCTATCTAAATTATAGCACAAAGACGATAGTTTAACGAGTTATATTTAATGACTTAAGTTTATCCCAATACATCTGCCATGGCTTGTACTGTTCGTTCGATGGCGATATCGATGGTCTCTTTGTCGATGGTTAAAGGTGGATTGAAATAGATAACATTCCCTAAGGGTCTAAGTAGTAATCCTCTACCTAATGCTTTTTTATAGATTTGATAGCCCATGCGCAAGGAACCATCAAAGCCTTCTTTTGTTTCTTTATTGGTAACAAGTTCAATAGCATTAATTAATCCCATACGACGGATTTCTCCTACATTAGGGTGATTACCTAAGGCTTTCAGT
>CAUQUX010000095.1:0-5058 GCA_963521235.1 uncultured Veillonella sp.
ATGTAAAAAGGGCTGTAACGAAAATGTAAAAAAGTACATTTTGTTACAGCCCCGTTTTTTTTATTAGAAAGGATTGAGTAATTTCATGATTATTTTATTTGGATTTATTCTATTGTTAGCTTGCTTAATTGTTGGTGTCAGACATGGCGGTTTAGGATTAGCTGCTGTATCTGGTATCGGTCTTGCTATTTACGTATTCGTAATTGGCCTTGTACCAGGTAAACCACCAATTGATGTGATGCTAACGATCATGGCAGTCGTAACATGTTCTGGTTTCTTACAAGCTTCCAAAGGTTTGGATGTTATGCTTGTATATGCAGAAAAATTTCTTCGTAGTAATCCAAAACAGATTACTATTTTAGCGCCAATCACAACATGGTTCTTAACTGTGTTATGCGGAACTGGTCACGTAGTATATACGATGTTCCCAATCATCTATGATATTTCTATCAAAGAGGGGATTCGTCCAGAACGACCAATGGCTGTGGCATCCATAGCTTCTCAAATGGGAATATGTGCGTCTCCAGCATCCGTTGCAGTTGTATCTGTAGTAGCTATGTTAGGGGCAGTTAACTTCCCTGCTAGCGTGGTAACGATTTTATCCATTACGATTCCAGCTACCTTCGTAGGTGTTATTGTTGCTGGGGTCTGGAGTATGCGTCGTGGTAAGGAATTGGCGAACGATCCAGATTTCCAAGCACGTATCCAAGATCCAGAACAACGTGCCTATATTTATGAAGAAAATAAAGAAGCTAGTGTTGTAAAAGAACTTCCTCGTACAGCGTACTGGGCGACTATGATTTTCTTATTAGGTATCGTAGTCATCGCCTTGTTTGGTAGCTTCCCTAACCAATTATTGCCATTAGTTCCTAATGCGAAGGGTTTATGGAAACCATTGTCCATGACACCGACTATTCAAATTGCGATGCTTGTGATGGCAGCCTTAATCCTTCTTGTATGTAAGGTAAAAGTGAGTGATGTAACAAGTGGTTCTGTATTCAAATCTGGTATGATTGCCGTCGTATCTGTATACGGTGTAGCTTGGATGGCAGAAACATACTTTGGTGCCTATATTCCACAATTCAAAACTACATTATCTGGTATTGTAGTAGCGCAACCTTGGACATATGCTCTTGTATTGTTCATCATTTCTAAATTGGTTAACTCTCAAGCAGCAGCTCTTGCGATTGTTGTGCCAATGGGTTTAAGTGTAGGCGTAGATCCATTGATTGTATTATCGTTTGTACCAGCATGTTATGCGTATTTTGTATTGCCAACGTACCCATCTGACTTAGCATGTATTGGTTTTGACCGTTCTGGCACAACACGAATCGGTAAATTTGTTATTAATCATAGCTTTATCATTCCAGGTTTAATTGGAGTATTCACAAGCTGTGTAGTAGGTTACTTTATTGCTCATGCTATGTTCTAATTGGATATAGATTGAAGATAGAATAGCTAACGTTCAATAGCTATTGGCAATGGTAATCTAGTAATGCTATAATTTTAAGAGGGTAACTAAATTGTATGAGCCGATATAGTTTAGTTACCCTTGTTAGTATATAGCATTTGATTAGTATTAGTTGAGTTAGCACAAGGGTATAAGGAGAAGTACTATGTCAACTAACAAATTAGGCCTTTTGAGTATTATACTTTTAGGGGTCAACGCAATCATTGGAACCGGGATTTTCTTACTGCCTGGTAAAGCCGCTGCCTTGGTAGGGGTGAACAGTTTATGGGTTATCGTTTTTGATGCTCTATTGGTTATGTCGATTGCATTATGCTTTGCAGAGATGGGCGGCATGTTCAATAAAAACGGTGGTCCTTATGTGTATGCCAAAGAAGCATTTGGTAACTTTGTAGGTTTTGAAGTTGGTTTTATGAAATGGGCTATTGCAACGATTGCATGGTCTGCCATGGCAGTAGGGTTTGCCACAGCACTGGGAGCAGTGTGGGAACCAGCTGGCACAGAGATGGGGAAAAATATTATTGCTACATTGATTATCGTGGTACTTGGTATCATGAATATCATGGGTGTTAAGATTTCCAAGATTATTAACAATGTGGTAACGATCGGTAAATTATTACCGCTTATTTTCTTTATCCTAGTAGGTATTTTCTATGTGAAAGGCGTTAACTTCCAACCGATGGAATCTGTGCCAGATATGACACAAGCAAGTTTTGGTGCAGCGGCCTTGATTATTTTCTATGCTTTCACAGGATTTGAATCCATTGCAGTAGCGGCGGAAGATATGGAAAACCCTGAGCGCAATGTGCCAAAAGCAATTATTCTTGTGTTAACACTAGTATCTATTGTATATATTTTAATCCAAGCCATTTGTATTGGTATCATGGGGGATTCTCTTGTGACCTCTAAAACTCCAGTAGCAGATGCAGCCTTCGTATTTATGGGACCATTGGCAAAAGCTATTGTTACAGCAGGTACATTGATTTCTATCGGCGGTATCAACGTAGCGTCTTCCTTCTTGGCACCACGTTCTGGCGTAGCCATGGCCGATGATGGATTAATTCCTAAAGTAGTATCTAAACGTAATCAAAAAGATGCACCATATGTAGCAATCATTGTAACAGTCGTATTTGCAGTGGCATTATCTTGGACTGGTAGTTTCGAAAAATTGGCAGCGATTTCCGTAGTATCTCGTTTTGCTCAATACTTGCCTACTTGCTTAGCAGTACTTGTATTCAGAAGCAAACGCCCAGATATGGCTAGAACATTCCGTGTACCATTTGGTCCAGTGATTCCAGTATTAGCGGTTGTAGTTAGTATCTGGTTGTTAACTCAATCTTCCTTGGAAAAAGTATTCTGGGGACTTGGTGGTTTAGTAGTGGGTGCTGTGTTGTACTACATTATGAATCGCAACGCAAAAGAAACAGCTTAACAAATATATATATAAATAAGAAGCATAAGCAGGTAATGTAATCAGTTTGGATGGATACAGAACCCCAGCTTATGTTTCTTTTATATAATTTTCACTGTTTTTTCATGTATGGACTGAATAAATATGGTATAATTAAGGTACTGTCTAAAGAAACTATCCAGTGCAACATAGATTGGAGTGAGATATTTGCGTAAGTTATTTGCCCTATTGGGTATGTTAGTATTGGTGTTACCAGTTTTATTTGGTGCCACAAATGCTGCAAATGTGACAGATCTTCATTGGGTCACCAGAAATGATGCACCCATTCCATTTGTAAGAATGGTGTTTAGTTTGTCTAGTCCTGTTCATGCGACGGCATCCATTAGTGCTAGTGGTACATCTACCACATTGGTGTTGAAAAATGCTACGCTTACAGGCATCCCTACATCGATTGTGATGGATGATGGCATTGCGAAAAGTGCCACACTTTCACAACAAGGAGCAGATACGGTGGTGAAAATTGAAACACCGAAGGCTATTGATGTAGAAGACTTGAAAGTATTTACCTTAAAAAAAGACACCGTCAATAACAAACCATATCGAATGGTGGTGGATATCCAGAAAAAAGGGGTAGCCCCACGAGATAATTATTATGGTAAAAAGCCAGCAGCACCAGTGGCTGAGAAAGCACCAATCAAGGTAGCTGAGACTAAAACTACACCTAAGGAAGTGACTGAGGCAAAACCGGCACCAAAGGCGGTTGAGAAACCAATAGTGAAGCCTGTTGCGAAACCAGCTAAACCAGAGCCGAAGGTAGCACCGAAACAGCCGGTGGTATTACCAACAATGCCAGAAAAGCCGATGCCACAAGTGGTCAATTATCGTACCACTGGTGGTATTGGAGGTAAAATCATCGTATTGGATCCAGGCCATGGCGGTAGTGACCCAGGTGCCATTGGACCAACGGGTTTACAAGAAAAACAAGTAACCTTACCCATTGCTGAGTATTTAAAATCTATCCTAGAAGCAAAGGGTGCTAAAGTTATTTTAACTCGTACCACAGATGTGGACGTGTATGGACCGCATGCGAGTGGTGTGGACGAGTTGCAAGCGCGCGTGAATGTGGCAAATGGTAACCAAGCTGATGCATTTATCAGCATTCATATTAACTCCTTCTCGAATCCAAATGTAGGCGGCATTGCTACCTATTATTTCGACGGCTCAGATCAGTCCAAAAAATTAGCTTCTTCCGTGCAAGAACAAATTGCGGAACACAGTGGTTTTAATGGTGACCGAGGGATTCAACCGGGGAATTTATATGTCCTACGCCATTCCTTGATGCCATCTATTTTGGTAGAATTAGGCTTTATTTCCAACCCTAAGGAAGAAGGCCACTTAAAAGAATCAGCAACACAGAAAGACTTTGCCAATGAATTGGCAAAAGGCTTGGAAATCTATTTTGGAGGTTAATTCATGAAACAATCATTACGCTATGGCTTAGTGGCTATCATGAGCGTATGTGTCATCGCTTTGGCGGGTTGTAATTCCCAAGATTTAAAACTAGATTTAGGAAAACAAACGACAGCGGAAACGGCTACATCACAAGATAAGAAGGACTTGGACAAGATGACAAAAATCGTGGTCTATGTACCGCGCCAAGATGGGAAAGGTGTTATGCCACAACCGATTACGATCGACAAAGAACGTAAAACTGTCAAAGAGGCCATAAACTTGATGATCGAACAAGATGGTCGCGCAGAGTATCCTGTCTTTGCGAAGGGCACAAAAGTAGTGGAGGCATCCAAGCATGACGATGTCGTGACCGTGGTGTTAAATGATGACTTTTTACAAGACGCGACGGGCTTAACAGCTACACTTCGCATCGCCGCCATCGTCAATACGGCGGTGGAATTTGATGGGGTGCATAAGGTCTACGTAAAAGTCAAAGGCGTCACCTTGCCGACCTATGGTAATATTGATTTAACACATCCATTGAAACAAATGAAAGACAAGATTGTAAAAGATTAAGCAGTATGTTGGGGGACTCTTACACAAGAGCCTCCAACATTTTTTACCACAAATTCATGGTATTTCAGTATGATAATATAACTACGATGACAGTGTAGGAAGGGAGGACTCAATGATACAAACTATCTTCGAAGAGTTGGAAAAGAACTAT
>CAUQUX010000096.1:0-5053 GCA_963521235.1 uncultured Veillonella sp.
CCGTTGGATGATGCGCATAATCATCTACCACCCACACATCTTTCACATGCCCTTTTGTTTCAAAACGACGTTTTGCACCGATAAATTTACGCAATGCTCGGGCAGCCACTTCAAAGGAAATGCCTTCTCCTAAGGCTACTACAAGTGCTCCTAATGCATTCAACGCATTATGTTGACCTGGTACGGCTAATCGTAACGTACCTAACACAGTATCTTTATGGATGACTTCAAAGGTAGTAATCCCTTGCTCTATGCGTAAGTTGTCAATGCGATAATCATTTCCTGCACCTATGCCATAAGTAATACATTGGCGCTTAATATCTGGCATAATCCGTCGAATCGATGGATTATCTCCACAAACCACGGCGATTCCATCTTCCGGCAATTTCATAGAAAACTCTGTAAAAGCTCGCAATAAGTTTTCTACCGTCCGATAATGGTCCATATGGTCATTTTCAATATTAGTAATTACAATTCGTTTGGGATTTAACTGTAAGAAAGAGCCATCACTTTCATCAGCCTCGGCAATGCTATATTTACCTTGTCCTACATGGCTACTACCGTTTAGATAGTCTACCTCTCCACCAATAATGATGGTTGGATCTTCATTGGCTTCCATAAAAATTTGACCAATCATAGACGTAGTTGTAGTTTTACCATGGGCACCAGCCACTGCAATGCCATAGGTTTCATCTAACACGGCTTTCACCACATCAGAACGGTGTAAAATCGGAATATTACGCTCTCTAGCCCCCATGATTTCTGGATTATCCTCATGGATAGCGGTGGACCGAATCACCACGTCCACACCTTCTACATGAGACTCATCATGACCCATATAAATAGTTGCCCCTGCTTGTCTAAACTTTTCTGTAATGGCAGATTCTTGAATGTCGGATCCAGATACAATAAATCCTTTTTCAATTAACACATGCGCAATAGCACGCATGCCTGAACCGGCGATGCCGATTAAATGTATACGTTGATAGGTATCTAACATAAAGATACTCCCTTCTATGATTTCGCGATTGATAATGCTAATTTGGCAATCTCTGTAGCTGCCTGTGGCTTTCCTAGTTTCCTAGTAGCCTGTGCCATTTGATGACGACCAACAGTATCATCTAGCATGGCACGGACTGCCTGCAACAAAGTATCTCCATCTAATTCACGATCCACAATCATTGTAGAGGCTCCTGCCTCAACAAAGGCTTTCGCATTAAAGGTTTGATGATCTGCTGCTGCATACGGATAGGGTATTAAAATAGAAGGTATCCCTCTAACGGCTAATTCCGCTAAACCAATGGCACCCGAACGGAAGATAGCCATATCCGATGCAGCCATAGCCATATCCATATTGTCTAAATAAGGCACAATATGTGATGTTGAGCTGTACACTTCACCTTCTTGTATGCCTAAGCTTTCACAAACACGACTATATTCATCCGTTCCCGTAGCATGAATTATTTTAACGTCTTCTCTGCCTTTATATTGTTCATGAACGGCTTGCATAGCCTGATTAATACTCCGTGCACCACGAGACCCGCCAGCTACTAAAATCGCCGTTTGTCCTTCTACTAATCCAAAGAATTGTCTAGCTTCCTCACGATTTGCTTGAATCACAGCTGGTCGTACAGGGTTTCCCGTATACACGACTTGTTTAGCCTTTGAAAAATGAGGAATCGCTTCTTCATATCCCACAGCTACTACATCTACAAATCGGCTTAAAATCTTATTCGTAATGCCTGGCACTACATTTTGTTCTTGAATCAATGTAGGGATGCCTCGCAAAGCCGCAGCCAACAATAAAGGACCACATACATAGCCACCAGTACCAATTACAATATCTGGCTTATAATCAGAGATTAACTGATTCGCTTTCCACAAGGAAGAAACTGTTTTACCTGCTGTTACCAATGTATCGAGTGACAATTTTCTCTGTAATCCTTGCACTGGCAATGTAGTAAATGGAATCCCTTCTTTGGGTACAATGCGCGACTCTAAGCCTCTTTCCGTACCTACATAAAGAAAATTACCATCTACCATTGTTTCTAATGTTCTATAAATCGTGAGGGCTGGATAAATATGTCCTCCAGTACCACCACCTGAAATCATGATATTCATGTATGACCCCTTACAATCGTTCTACTAATCTACGGAAATGATCGCCTCTGTCTTCAAATCGTGCATACCAATCAAAGCTAGCGCACGCTGGAGACAATAACACTACATCGCCCTCGTCAGCGATACGAGCACTTAAAGCAACAGCTTCTTCCATAGACTCACATCGATGAATATGAGGAACTCCTGCTTTTACAGCAGCCTCTGCAAATCTCTGTCCTGCTTCACCAATTAAAATCAATTCTTTCACATTGGTTTTTACTAGTGCCATCATTTCCTCTAAGTCCGTCATCTTGTCTTTACCACCAGCAATGAGAATCAATGGTTCTGTAAACGATTCTAGAGCTTTAATTGTGGAATCTGTATTCGTCGCCTTAGAGTCATTATAGTAGGTCACACCATTACAGGTTCGTATTCGTTCTAACCGATGTGCCACACCATGGAACTTAGCAATTGCTTGATAAATATCTTCTGCAGATACTCCCAAAGCATAGGTTAAAGCAATGACACTCAATATATTTTCTATATTATGTGCCCCTGGAATATGGATATCCTTAGTCGTAATGATAGGTACGGCTTTACCATGCATCACGGCATAACACGTGTTGTTTTCAAAATAAGCTCCATCTGTGACAGGTCTAGTTTGACTAATCCCTAGTACATGACCTTTCACACGGGTTGCCATCTCCGCCACAATGGGAGAGTCAAAGTTTAAGACTGTCCAGTCCCCTAATTCTTGGTTGCGGAAGATATTTTCCTTAGCCTCTTGGTATCGTTCCATCGTTTTATGACGCAATAAATGGTCTGGCGTCACATTTAGCAAGATAGCCCCTTTAGTGCGAAACTTATCTATACTCTCTAATTGGTAAGATGAAAGTTCAGCCACTAATACGCCCGTCTCAGGGACTGCCAAGGCTTGTTCACTGAGGGAGTAACCAATATTACCGCCTACATAGACATCCCATTTTGCTTCTTTCAACACTTCTGCTAGCAAAGAAGTCGTTGTGGTTTTACCATTTGTACCCGTCACACCTAGAATAGGGGCTTTCGACACTTCATAGGCAATTTCTACTTCTCCCACCACTGGAATATGGCGCTTTTTTGCTTCTTGAATGATTGGAATCTCTAAGGAAATACCTGGTGAGACAACCACTCTCGTAGCCGTATCCAGCAACACAAAATCTTGTTGTCCTGTAATCACTTCTATATGATTCTCTGCGAAACGCTGACTTTCAGCAGGATCAAAATCAATTTGTTTATAATCATTAAGCGTCACTGTGGCGCCTAATTTAGCCAATGTATGGGCTACGCCAATACCACTAAGCCCCGCACCTAATACCAATACGTGAGAACCTGAATAATCCATTCTGACCACCTAACTCTATATGCAAGAATAACGGCCCTTATTAGTAGAGCCGTAATCTATATTATTTCATGCTTAACAGTGCAATGCCTAATAAAGCCATCACCAAAGAAACAGCCCAGAAGACATATACCACTTTGCGCTCACTCCAACCACCTAATTCAAAGTGATGGTGAATTGGGCTCATACGGAAAATACGAACTCCTCTAGTTTTAAAAGATGCTACTTGTAAGATAACCGATAATGCTTCTACAACAAATACAAAACCAATGACAATTAACAATAGTTCTGTTTTCGTAGCAATGGCCATCCCTGCAAAAGCACCACCTAGTGCTAAGGAACCTGTATCACCCATAAATACTTTTGCTGGATTTGCATTAAAATATAAGAATCCTAAGCAAACTGCACTTACGATAATACCAAAGAAGGTAACACTTAAGGAACCTACTAATAATCCTACCACTGCGAAGGCAGCCCCTGCAATAGCTGAAATACCAGTTGCCAATCCATCTAAACCATCTGTTAAGTTAACAGCATTCGTTGTCCCCAAAATAATAATAAAAGCCAACACATAATAGGCATACCCAAGATCTACCGTACTATCCACCAAAGGAATCCACAACGTAGTTGGCAAGGCAGCATAGGCAATAGAAATATAACAAAATACGATTGCTAACACCGCTTGACCTAGTAATTTTTGTTTTGCTGTTAATCCTAAATTACGGCGTTTCACAGCCTTAATGAAATCATCACTAAACCCTAATGCGCCATGGCCTAATGTTAAAAACAATAGCATCCACAATGTCACTGAATAGGGAGGAACTATACAAATTGTCATCACTAAGGCTAAGAGCATAAACAAACCGCCCATTGTCGGCGTGCCCGCCTTAGCTAAATGCGCCTGTGGCCCATCTTCACGAATCGATTGTTGCGCTTTCAAACGCTGTAACAAAGGAATCCCAATTTTACCGAATACTAATGTACTTACCAGGGCTAAGCCAAAGGCTACTGCATAGTCCATATTCATGTCACATGTCTCCTTACTTATTCATGTCGTTCTTTAAAATCTTCAATAATACGTTCCATCTTAAGGCCTCGAGAACCTTTCACAAGAATTACATCACCTTCTTGCTTAACATCATAGTAAGCATTGGCAATATCAAGGTGACTTTTACCTACATACACATAGGGAACACCAGCTTGCTTTGCCACAGAGGCAGTAATCTTCATCATATCACCAAAGGTAAACACCATATCATAGTGTTCTTCTCCAAGAAGTTTACCAATCTCCTCATGAGCTGTTTTAGAATGTCCACCTAACTCTAACATATCTCCTAGCATAGCAATTTTACGAGTCCCTTGCAACTGTCCCATGGCACGAATGGACTCTGCCATACTATTGGGATTGGCATTATAGGCATCGTTCAAAACTGTGAAAGTTGGAAATGCTACAATCTCTTGTCGCATAGAAATCCCTGGAAATTCCTTAAAAGCCTCCACAATTTCTGCTTTTGGCACACTTAAAATGGTACCCACTGCAATAGCAGATAATGCATCATATACATTGTGAAT
>CAUQUX010000097.1:0-5042 GCA_963521235.1 uncultured Veillonella sp.
CAACGATGCCAAAGGATTGGTGCCCATTCTGCCCAGGTATTAACAAAAAAGTCCCAGCGGATTATGATGTATTGAAATACGATAACGATTTTCCAGCCTTAACGCAAACGCCAGAGGCTCCTTATGAAGATGGTAATGACTTTTACAAAAGCCAAGAAAACTATGGAAAATGTGAAGTTATCTTATATTCTCCAGAGCATACTGCTAAGTTTTATGAGTTATCCGAAGAGCATATTGTGAAATTGCTAGACCTCATCAAAGAGCGTCATAGGGAAATCGCAAAGGATGAAAAGATTAAATATATTTATCCTTTTGAAAATAAAGGAGAAGCGGTAGGCGTAACAATGCCACATCCACATGGTCAACTGTATGGATATTCTTTTGTGCCACAAAAACTACAAGTTGAGCTAGAGAGTGCGGAAGACCATCATCATGAACATGGGGAATGCTTATTCTGTAAAATGAATCAAGTTGAGAAGGAAAAAGAGATTCGTATTGTAGGAGAAAATGATTCTTTCTTAGCCTATATTCCGTTCTTCACAGATTATCCATATGGTGTGTTCGTAGTGCCAAAACGTCATATGAACTACATTACGGATTGCACTGAAAAAGAAACGAAAGATTTGGCGCATATGTTGAAAACATTAACAGAAGCCTTTGATCGTTTATTTGATATGCCATTCCCATACATGATGGTATATCATCAAAACCCAGTGAATAGCCCTGAATATGAAGGACATGAAGAATATTACCACTTTAATATTCAGTTCTATCCTCCTTTCAGAGAGGCGAATAAAATTAAATACTATGCATCTTCTGAAATGGGGGCATGGGCAGCAGCGAATACGAGTGCCGTAGAAGAAACAGCACCGGAGTTGCGCAAACTATATAGTGAGGTTGAACAAGAAAATGAATAAAGAAGAATTACAACAGCGGTTTCTGTCCTTCTTTGGAGAAGGTTCAGGAGAGGTGCATTGTTATTTTGCTCCAGGTCGCGTGAATGTGATTGGTGAGCATCAAGACTATAATGGTGGTCATGTATTCCCAGCGGCATTGAAAGTAGGTATTTATGGAGCCATCCGTTTACGTGAAGATAGCAAGGTACGTTTACACTCTGATAATATGGAAAAGACAGTAGTGGTTGATGTAAATGAACCTTTCCAATATACTATTGAACACGATTGGGCTAATTATCCATTAGGTGTGATTCAATTCTTAAAAGATAAGGGTCACAAGGTACCAGGTATGGACATTTATTTTAATGGTAATTTGCCAGCTGGTGCAGGGTTGTCCTCCTCCGCTTGCATGTTGGACTTGACTGGCTACATGTTGTTGTCTGAATTAGGGTTAACTCCAATCGACCGTACAGAACTAGCAAAAATGGCCATGCATGTAGAGTACCATTTCGTAGGTGTAAAAGTAGGCATCATGGATATGTATGCTATCGCACACGGTAAAGAAGGGCATGGTGTTTTGTTAGATTGCACGCATATGGAACGAAAACTAGTTCCTTTGAACTGGCATGGACATACTCTTGTCATCATGAATACAAATAAACAAAGAGGCCTTGTGGATTCTAAATTTAATGAGCGCAAAGGTGAGTGCGATGCTGCTCATGAAATTATTCGCAAGCATAAGGATATCTCTGGCTTGGCATTGGCTACATTAGATGATTTAAAATCTATTTCTGATGATGTGTTGATGCGTAGAGCTCGTCACGTCATCACTGAAAATTTACGTGTATTAGATTTCATGAAAGCTTTGGAAACTGCTGATTTAACAGGCATTGCCTATTGTTTGAATGAATCCCATAGATCCTTACAGGTTGACTTTGAAGTAACCGGTAAAGAATTAGATACGATTGTTGATTTAGCACGATCTCAAGAAGGATGTATTGCATCGCGTATGACAGGTGCAGGTTTCGGTGGTTGTGCCATTGCCCTTGTAAAAGATGAGCATATTGAGGCTTTTATGAGAGCTATTCCAGAAGAGTACGAGAAACAAATAGGTGTTACCCCTAGTCTATATATTGCTGATATTGGTGATGGGGTGTATTCGCTGTAAAGGAGATAGAATCATGATAAAGCCACAAATAAGCAATGATGAAATTATTTTGAATTACATCAGGCGTCATGGCCCTGTATCAAAGGCATTGATTGCAAGACAAACCAAAATAACGCCTCCTACAGTGACTAATATTTGTTCGAATTTAATTCGGAAAGGATTAGTCTATGAAGATCGGCAAGAGCGATCTGCATTGGGACGCCCATCAATGTTGTTAGACTTTAATCATGATATTGAAACCTATCTTATCGTTCATGTAAGAACACACACCATCGTGTTTTATGTGACCACGGTAGGACGGCAAGTCTTACACCAATCAGAGACGACAATTATCGGTTGTACATCTGATGAAATCATGCAACATATGTATCGAGGCATGCAGGATATCTTTAAAGAAGATTTTAAGATTAGAAGTATAGGGCTCATTTTGCGTGGTCCTGTAGATTCTAGCAAAGGGATTTCTATTTATTCTCCAAATGGTAAATGGAATAATATTCCTTTCAAATATATCTTAGAAGAACGATTCCATGTGCCTGTGTATGTAGAAAATGATGTCCGTTGTTTATCGACGGGTGAATATTATTATGGTAGTGGTAAGGAGATGGATAATCTCATTGTCCTAAAATTTAGTTATGGACTAGGGATATCTTTAATTTATCACGGTGAACTCTATCGTGGTTTTAATGATAGTGCTGGCGAAATTGGATATGGTGTGATTCGGTTGGATCAAGAGGGGACTGAAGTCCGCTTAGAGGACATCGCATCGGAAACATCGATTCATGCCTATGTGATGGAACAAATGGAAAAGGGCCGATATACTTCGGTACAAGATAATCCATTGGTTGTAAGCAAATCATTTCGTGTTGAGCCTATTTATGAGGCCGCAGTAGAAGGTGATGAAGTGTGTTTAGAAGCACTTTCCCGGGTAGGTCATTATTTAGGAATTGCCTTAGCTAATATAGCGAACTTATTTAATCCAGAGCGGATTATTTTAAGCAGTGCTATGGGGAATGCAGTAGGCGTCATGGACCCTATTCTTCGAAGTGTGTTAGAACGCAATTCATACAAAGCGCACTCCATTAATTTAGAATACTCTGGCAATGGTTCTTATTACACATTGCTAGGAATGATTGACATTGTGAGTGCGATAAGAGCTGAGGAAACTTGGTTACGGTAGGTACCACGACTAGATAGACTAGTCTTATAGGTATATAGGATATCTAAAAGGAGGATATTATTATGAAACGATCTTGGAAAGCAGCGATGCTTGCATCTGCAGCAGTAGGTGCACTTGTGTTAGGTGGTTGCGGAAGCGATCAAGGAGCAAGCGGTGACAAACCTCAAATTGGGGTTGCTATTTACAAATTTGATGACACTTTCATGAGTGGCGTTCGTGCAGAGATTGATAAAGCTGCCAAAGACAAAGCTAAAGTGGATATCGTAGATAGCCAAAACTCTCAACCAACACAAAACGAAAAGATTGACTTATTCATCAATAAGAAGTACAAAGCAATCGGCGTTAACGTGGTAGACCGCACAGCAGCAGGCGTTATCATTGATAAAGCAAAAGCAGCTAACATTCCATTGGTATTCTTGAACCGTGAACCATTGAAAGAAGATATGGCTAAATGGGATAAAGTATACTATGTAGGTGCGAAAGCTGAACAAAGTGGTGAAATGCAAGGTAAAATCTTAGCAGATTACTTCAAAAAACACCCTGAAGCATACCATAGCAATGATGGTGTTATCCACTATGTTATGATTACTGGTGAACCAGGTCACCAAGACGCAGTACTTCGTACAGAACACTCCGTTAAAGCTCTTAAAGCAGAAGGCATGAAAGTAGAAGAATTGGCTAGCGATACAGGTATGTGGGACCGCGTTAAAGGTCAAGAAAAAATGGCAGCGTTCTTGAGCCGTTACGGCGATAAAATTGATGCTGTTATCTGTAACAATGACGACATGGCATTAGGTGCTATTGAAGCGTTGAAAGCAGCAGGCTACTTCACAAACGGCAAATACATTCCAGTAGTAGGCGTTGACGCTACAACTCCAGCAGTACAAGCGTTGAAAGACGGCACATTATTGGGTACAGTATTAAACAATGCTAAAAAACAAGGTCAAGCAGTATTCAATCTTTCCTATGTGTTAGCTAAAGGCGAAACACCAAATAAAGACAATACAGGTTTTGACATTGTTGATGGTAAATATATTTGGGTACCTTACGAAATCGTAACAAAAGAAAATGCGGATAAGATTCTAGGTGACAAATAAGAAAATGCAGTAAGGGGGCATTTTGCCCCCTTTATTATCTGATTAGTAGGAGGAAAATGTATGGGCGAGTACATATTAGAAATGCGCCAAATTACGAAGGAATTTCCTGGCGTAAAGGCCTTGGATAATGTCACTTTCAAAGTCCGACCAGGCACCGTACATGCTCTAATGGGAGAGAATGGCGCGGGAAAGTCTACTCTTATGAAATGCCTGTTCGGTATTTATAAGCCTGATCAAGGGGACGTGGTCATTGACGGCGAAGTAGTAGAAATGACAGATTCCCGAAAAGCTCTTGGAATGGGAATTTCCATGATCCATCAAGAGTTATACCCTGTATTACAGCGTAATGTTATGGAAAATCTATGGTTAGGTCGATTCCCAACCAAAAAAATTGGTCCTTTTACATTTGTGGACCATAAAAAAATGAAAGAAGATACACTAGCATTGTTTAATGAAATCGATGTAGATATCGATCCAGAACAATTAGCTGGTGATTTATCTGTTTCTAAGCTACAAAATATTGAGATTGCAAAAGCAGTGTCTCACCAATCCAGAATTATTGTTATGGATGAGCCTACCTCATCGTTAACGAGTGATGAAGTAGAACATCTTTTCAAAATTATTAACTCCTTACGTAAAAAAGGGGTTGCAATTATATATATTTCTCATAAAATGGAAGAAATCCTACGCATATCTGATGAAGT
>CAUQUX010000098.1:0-5033 GCA_963521235.1 uncultured Veillonella sp.
CTTAGAGCATTTATTTCTTGAAGAGTTTACACAAAATTCTTGACAGTACCTTATGATTCATTTTTTATTGTGAAGTAAACCTACATATAGCCAGCTGGGTATATTAGTCTTACGGTTAGCATTAGGTATTTCCATGGCCTATCATGGATATTTAAAATTTATGAGTGGTGCAGCTGGTTTATATAAAGTAGGGGCTATGTTAGCACCATTAGGTGTACCTGGATATTTTGAAGTATTTGGAACATTTGCTGCGTTTAGTGAATTGTTAGGGGGTATTTTGGTAGCCCTTGGTTTGTTTACACGATTAGGATCTGTATTGTTGGCTGTCGTATTGTTTACAGCAACTATCTTACATTGGGACACAGGGTTCTTTAGCTGGGATTATCCATCACAAATGGGCTTTGCGGCATTAGCCATTTTTTGTATAGGTGGTGGACGATATAGCGTTGATCATTCATTATTTGGGAAGTAACTTATGATGCGATGCAGCCTGTGGCGTTCTTAACTAAATAATGTGAAGGGAAGAGCACGACACATTCCTACGCAAATTGACGTTACACTGAGATTTGCTCCGGAACATGTCGTGCTCTTCTTGGGCTTGTTTGATTTAGGCAGTAAGGGAACGCCACAAGGCTACTACGCGCAACCGCATTCCTTTGGCGTGGTTCATAGTTGTGAAATAGCTTGTGTGTATATGTTTGTTAATTCATCTTTCATAGGATGAGGACCTTGTACTCGGATGGCAGCCCCGAGAGATAAGAGGATGCGTAGTATGTCCTTTTCTTGGAATGGTAAATAGTGAACTGTAAAGGTAAAGGCCATAGTTTCTGTTTGTGTTCCACTGATTTCGTAATGGCAAAAGGCTTGTAGGCACCGATCGATGGCATTGTTGATGTCATAGATAGAGAAGGTAACACATTGTAAGTGATTGACTTGATAGTCCCTATATAAGGCGTGAATATCAATGTGAATCGGTGTGTCTAGTACTTTTATAGAAAGTATGGACTGCATAGGATAATAGTGAAAGGTTTCTGTCTCTAATGAATAGGCAATGAGAGCGTAGGTGTTGCTAGCCACGTTATATTCCAGTTTACATGGGAGAACTGTGGCGGTACCCTCCTTAGTTTCACATAGTAGTTGCGTAGAATTTCGTAAGGCTTGGGTACATAATTGATGATGTTCGTAGGAGCTAGGTTCATGATGTATACATAGGCTGATGTTGCGCCAACCTTCTTCAGGTAAGGAAGTAGGGATTGTGCTTAGGTGATACATCAGTGACTCTTTTAATGTAGGAGGGAGCATCCAGTTAACCCTTGCATCTACTAGTACATCTTTTAAAAATGTGAGCTCTGTGTGGGTTAGAAGAATAGGCGGCAGGTTAGGAAATAGTGGCAGTAGTTGATTGTCTTCGGCAATCACTAGATAAGGAGGGAGCTTTTGTTCGTATTGGTCATTTTCTTCGACTGGTGAAAGAGGATCCAAAAGAGGTCGATTTTGTGTGATATATTGGATATGCTCCAAGGTATAGGGGATGCCACGGATAAGGTCTTGTTGAATACGATACTGTGTAGTGAAAGTAATAGCAGATATTTCATGCAATAGGGGTGACACTAGTTCACTATCGCTTTCCATGGTAGAGGGGGAGGAAAGATTCCATGAAGGATGCGCTTTTTTGCTATAGCTAGGAATCTCTGATACAATCTCCTGTTGTGTGTGTAATAGATTGTCTACAAAACGGACTTTGATGGTTTCTGGTGTACTTTCAAGAATCTGAACATAGGGAAGAAAGGTTCGCAATACAGGTACGATAATTTGACCATCTTGGACTTTCATGTGTATATCCATATATGTAGGGCTATCCTCTATTACGGTAATGGATGCCTGATGAAAGGTAGCAAGGAAATCAGCCCATTTACTTTCATAGTCTGGATGCTTAAAAAAGCGAATCTGTAATGTAGTTGTATACTCATAGTCAGTCATACTAGGTTTTGATGTATTGTGAAAGGCGTTTTTGATGGCAATAGATTTAATACTATCGATACGAAGTGTGACACGTGTATTCTTGTGGTAGGCGATAAGATAGTCACGATTGCCTAAGTAATCAGATTCGATACGAATCGGTTTTACGGTAATAGTAGGTCTGCGTTTATTAGAAAAGTGAATATCGAGGTAGTGATGATGTACTATGGCGTAAGAAATTTTATGGAATAGTAGTTCATCAATCACATGGATAGGGTTGTTATAGGTAAATAGATATTGCCAGTGATAAGTGGGTTCACTGGGCGTTTCTAGTTCATCTAATAGAGAGGCATCTGTTATAAGAAGGTTAATTTTTTTTAACAGGCTATGCCCAGATACAGAAAAGAGGGACATATTTTTATAAAAGAAAATAGCTCGACTTAATGATTCTAACTCACTGGCAGTATAGGTATCTAGTGCTATGGATGTAATGCGATACAGGAGTTGATTACCTTGGCTTGTTTCAGTAATGACACCAATCGCCACCAGACGTTTGACAAGACGTTGAATCATTTGTTTTTCGATAATAGAGGGAATCGATTTATGTTGTCCATTATATTTGTGTTCTAAAAAATGTTGGTACGCAGTTAAGACGGTGGTCGTATCATTGATGACGGAATAGATCGTGCTTATGGTACAATCCTCATGGGTGCGAATGGTATCGAGGATGGCCATGATGAGTATAATAGTTTCAGGCTTCATGGCATATAGTGAGTATAGATCGGCTAGATAATTATGCCCCCAATAGAAGTCTTGTTTCTGGAGGGTATGAATATGGAGCGGACCTATAGGTGTATCCTGTATCTTATTAGATAGATTGAAATAGGAAAGGCGTTTTAAGGTAGCATCATGAAGACTTTTTTTGATGCCACGTTTAGTAGCCGTATGTCTAGAATGTATACCCATGGCTAGACTGCGGAAGAATAATCGAATCGTTTTGAAGTTTTTAACATAATTTGTCACATTTGGCATAATTGTCTCCCCTATACTATTGTCCTACCTATGTACTAATCAAATTTTACTATATTTGGTATCAGTTTTCTACCAATAAGAGTTGGAATTGAAGTCCTAGTTTTTTTGAATTTCTCTTTGAGCCAATGAACGGTACAATAAGCGTGTAAGTTGATCAACTGAAAATAGTGTATATGTCATTAGATCTTAGGGAGGCTTTTATGGAAAAGTTTACAGTGTTACCAAATTCGTTTTTGTCACGTACATGTAATGGTTATTTTAATAGATATTATACTGGATATCGTACACCAGGAAATCCAGACTTTATCAATTATTTGAAAAATCAATTTCAGTCACAATCACCGTTCCTACTTGAGGAATGTCGTGAAGAAGTGGCGAAATGTGTGACTGAAGACTTGTTAGCCATTCGTGATCAAGAAGGATTACATCATGTAGTAGTTGTCACAGTGCCACGTTCTAAAGCGAATATGCCAGAGAATCAAATGGGCTTTAGATTAGCTGTACAAGAGGCTGTCAATGGATTACGCCGTAGAGGGTTTAGAGAGTTTGAAGATGGAACTTTCTGCATTGAACGCCATACCAATACTCGCACTACACATATTCGTAAAGAAGTCGCTAATTTTGATAACTCTGGAGATATGCCGTATGTAGGCATCACAAAAGCAACTTGTCATATTGATGCTCACGCAGTACGAGGAAAAACGGTCATTCTTATTGATGATATTTACACAAGAACAGTGAATATTGACGAAGACTGTATGCAAGCTTTATACGATGCAGGTGCTGCACGTGTGATTTTATATGCCGTTGCTTACACAAAACGCAGATAGGAGTTCATATGTATATTTCACCAACGGCACTAAAAGTATGGGCCTATCACTACGGTAGTAAACGGTCGATAACTAGAGAATCCTTTCATAATCAGTTTCAGGAAGAAGATACATTTTTAAAGAGAGTCGAAGATACACCAGATATTATGAATTTGTATCATAGGATGTCGATGGAAGTGAGCGATCTAGATTGGATGGATGGCGCCATCTGTTGCTTTGATGAGGTGTTTCCAGTGATAGATAAGAATGTTCCTCTTCGGGATAAGCCATATCTGTTGTTTTATAAAGGCGATATTTCTTTGCTTGACGATATCAACCAGAATGTGGCAGTGATAGGATACACAACACCTACAGAAACGATCCAAGAGAGAGAACGGAATATTGTACAGCATCTAGTTCGAGAAGGTCAATGCATTGTGAGTGGCTTAGCTAAGGGCTGTGATGGAGTCGCTCATACAGCGTGCATGGAAGCGGGGGGCAAAACGATTGCCATTTTGCCCACACCACTCAATGCGATCTATCCAGCAGCTCATAAAGAGATGGTACGTCAGATTGTGGACACAGGCGGTCTTGTGATTACCGAATACTATCAACCACCGCGAGGACGACAAGACGCTATCTCCCGTTTTATCGAAAGAGATAGATTGCAAGCCTTATTTGCTAAAGCGGTTGTATTAATCGCTAGTTATGAAGGACGTGACGGAGATAGTGGCTCTCGCCATGCGATGAATAAAGCCTACGAATATGGACATATTACCTGTGCCATGTACAATGGGCAAATTGATGCAGACAAAAAAGAGATGAAGTTAAATAGAACCTTGTTAATGACTGGCAGAGCTCGGCAGCTTACATATAGTACGGTAGAACGAAGTGAACAGAGTCATGATAGAACCATATCTATACAGGAGTTGGTCAATCATAGAAACTTTCACCTACAGCGATCAGAAGAACTATAGGAGCGATGGCAGGGAGTGCTAGGGAGAAAAGAGAGAGACATGTTTCATATTATAGATATAGACAATACATTAATCTATACAGATGTTTTAAATACAAAAGGATACCTTCATGGATTAGCCAGTAAAGGATTGGCGCCATTAGAAACGGTACAACGAATTACTCGAGATAGCATTCGTGCTTGGTATCCTGAACTATCAGAAACGGAGATAGGGGAGATAGTCGCTGCCAAACAACAATATGTAAATGACCATGTGC
>CAUQUX010000099.1:0-4900 GCA_963521235.1 uncultured Veillonella sp.
CTACTAGTTTTACTGTATCTGTATGAGGCGCAGTCGCTCCTACTGTACATGCATAGGCCGCTAACATAGCTGTAACTGTCATTATTTTTCTATTCATTGGGTCCTCCTAAAATGTCTTTCTTAGCCCAAAATAATTCACACGATCATGGTCACGACCATACCAAGTCCATTGACCGACCGCATAGGTATCTTTCCATAATTGAATATCGGAACGAATCCGATAAGAACTATGTCTCAAGTCAAACAAAGCTGCTGATAAAGAAAAGGGTGTACCAAAATCAATATCAGCTCCGACGCCTAATTTTCCATCAAACAAACCTCCTCGTAACTGTACTTTATCTAGGACTTGCTTTCCATACGTCACATCTAAATTCGATCCATTTCCTACATTAGATAGTCCTAAGGTATATACTGAATCTTTCGTCATAAGGCGCACATCGGCATCAGTACGAACTTTTTTATCTTCTGGATTATACAGTACCTCTGCTCCTATTTGCGTCTTAAAATCCGACTTTTTTCCATCCGAACCTGCTTTCACATCTCCTCCTGTGAGACGATTTAGCTTCGTAGATAACTGTGCCGTATTATGTAAGGTTTCCTTAATATCTGCCGCACTTTTAGGGTCTGTCACAACCCCCTCCATAGCGCCTGCCATTTTAGAAATACTATCTGTGGTGGACTTCAAGTTATTCACGATTTGACGCATCTCTGTACCTGCTTGTCCATCCGCATTAAACTGCTTCATATTGGCATCCATTTGCGTCGTCAAGGATTCCATATTCCGCGTAATACCAACCATATTCGCTGTTAATGCAGAAATATTATCACTATTGTTCGCTAACATAGCATTCATTTGTGCCGTTAAATTCGCTGTATTTTGAGCGATTAATTCTGTGGACTGCAACGCATTGCGCAAAGCCGTTTGCGTTTTCTCATCGCCGATAATCCCATTCATAGATTGCAATGTAGCAGTAGCCGCTTCCATCAATTTAGTGGCTTGGGCCATAGTTTTATCTAATTCGCTTTTTCCATCCCCTGTAATAAATGAACCATCATCTAGGTACAATGTACTACGACCTGGTGTAATTTGGATAAATTTATCCCCCAAAATACCATCACTTTCCATGGTAAACGCTGAATCAGTAGGGATTTTTACATCTTTGTCGATATCCATAGATACTGTAATCCCTTTATCTGTCACTTGCATGGAGGTTACTTTTCCTACTTTGACTCCAGAAAATCGCACTGTATTACCTTCTTTTAGGCCAGTGACCGATTGAAAGTTCCCCGCAATATGCATGGTAGGAGCCGCAAATATATCAAATCGTCCTAAGAAAACAATACAAACAGCAAATAAGACCACCCCTACTAAGGTAAATAGGCCTACCTTCGCCTCTGTTGTCCACTTCATGGCATTTCTCCTTCTTCCTGTATCTCTGCTTTTACAGATTTACGTCCCTCTATAAATTGTTGTACCTTTGGATTCTTAGAGTGTCTAAACTCTTCCGTTGGTGATACTTCAATAAACTTTCCTTTATCTAATAAAGCAATGCGATCGGCTACAAAAAATGCCGAGTTCATGTCATGCGTAACTACTATTGAACTACATTGTAGATGTGATTGCATACTTCGTATGAGTCGACTGATTGTTCCTGACGTGATAGGATCCAGCCCGGATGTAGGTTCATCATAGAGAATAATTCTAGGATCTAAGGCGATAGCACGAGCTAAACTGATCCGCTTTTTCATACCTCCCGATAGTTCACTAGGCATATAATGTTCTGTTTTAGGCAAGCCTACCATACGTAATTTTCTAGCTACGGTACGCTGAATTTCATCTTCACCCATCATCGTATGTTGACGAAGTCCAAAAGCCACATTCTCGCCTACGCTCATAGAATCAAATAGCGCCGAATATTGAAAGACCATGCCCATAGTTTGTCGCAACTTATCAAACTCATTATCGTCAATTTGAGTAATATCGGTTCCATCTACTAAAATAGTTCCACTAGTCGGTCGTAAGAGACCAATAATTAGTTTAAGCAAAGTACTTTTACCAGCTCCAGACCCACCTAATATGGCCATTGTTTCCCCATCATGGATTGTTAAATCTACATGATTTAAAATCGTTCGATTCTCATAGGCTAGGACCACGTTTTGTAATTCAATCATAGGTCCCTCCTAAAACAATAATACTGATAAAAAATAATTCAAAATAAATACTAATATAATGCTTGTCACTACAGAACTTGTGGTAGCATAGCCAACCGCTGTAGCTCCCATATTGGTATACATCCCTTTATAGGAACCTACTAAAGCAATGACTGCTCCGAATACACAAGACTTAATCAGTCCATAGGTCAAGTCAGATAGGATGGCAAAAATTTGGATAGAATCTAAGTAGGTAGCCCCTGCTAACCCTTTCACCATCGTTGCCACCAAGTAACCACCACCTGTACCGATGAGAACACCATAAAATGTCAAGATTGGCACCATAATCATACAAGCCACGACACGAGGTACCACAAGATATCCGATGGGATTCACTGCCATCACCTTCAAGGCATCAATTTGCTCTGTCACTTTCATAGTGCCCAATTCTGCGGTGATAGCCGCACCCACGCGACCAGCTAAGACAACGCCTACTAAAACTGGACCTAATTCACGTCCCATGGCGATAGCCATAATGCCACCTACAGTTCCCTGTGCACCATAGTGTATCAATACATCTGCCATTTGCAATGTCATAACAGCACCCGCAAAAAACATCGTCAACGATAGTATTGGCAAGGAGTGCACCCCTAAGTGTGCCATTTGTTCGATTGTCAGTTTCCAATTTATTTTTGGTAATTGCCCTATGGTTCTCCATAGCAGCAACATGGCCTCTCCTATTTGAGATAGGAAAAAAATCATTTGCTTACCAATCCATGTTAACCAAATCATAGTTCCTCCTGAGTATCTGTATCAATCTTCAGTATATCACAAAACTCTATGAATGTGCACTAGTACCACAAGACTTTTCAAAAATAAAAGCAGGAAATGACAGCCTATCACTTCCTGCTCTTACCCTATGAGACTAGTTGCTTTTCTTTTTCTCCGTATCTTCCAGGTTTGCTTTCTCTTTTAATTTTGAAAGTTTTTCTTTGATTCGTTGTTTGCGCAAATGGTCTCGATCTTTTTTATCTACCACTTGTACGGTAAACTGTCCATCACCTAAGACAACATAATCTACTACTACACGGGCAGATTCATTCTTTTCTTTTTCATCATCATCGGATGCTTTCACACCTTTTTTGTGTTTGCCGCCATTTGGCAACTCATCATCATCCACATCATCATCATCTGCTTCTAGGCGTTGCTTTTTCACCTTATCTCCAGACTCTTCCACCATGCTGATATCATCAGCTAAAAACTCAGCCACAATTTGGTTATTCTGATCATCTTCACTCAAGTCTTCAAAATACTCCTCAAAGTTTTTATGCACTTTCAATCGTTGCACAATTTCATCTGTCAAATTATATTTTTGTTTTTCAAACAAATATGGCAACGGAATCACGCCACCACCACGTACTTCAAGAGTATAGGTGCCTAGCTTTTGATCGTCTGGGACTTTAAAGATGATTTCTCGTTGAATCTTTCCTTTTCGATAGGCTTGTAAGTTCGCAGTAATCACAATATTGTCACCAGGAGATACAATGACTTGGTCTGCACTAGCATCGATAATCGTAGCCGTCCGTTTTGCTTCTTCCACTTGGACATCCACTTCGATATCACGGATTTCATAGTCTTTAAAAGCATTGTTCATTAAACTTTCCACAATATCGAATAATTCATCGATAGATTTTTCAGACACTGAACTGCCAGAGTACACCATATTGCGTCTTTCCAAAATTGGTAACTTAGGATCGACTGGTGTAATTTTAATATTGACCTTAGCCGTACCACCACCTACACGGTCCAACGTTTTATTCAGCAAGCTATATACTGAAGTAGCCACTAAGGTAGGTGTCATCTTAGGAGATTCTACAACGGTTACCGCTGCATTACGTTCTATGCCACGGTCCAAGTCTCGTAGTTGCATACGTACTGGAACACCTTTTCCAAAAACGCCTACAGTGCCGGCAATACCTGCCCCACGATCCTCTGTGATAACCCCTACTTCTCGCCCTAAGGACCCTAGTTTGAAGCCAGAGTCAATACTTTTTACAACCGTAAAAATACTAGAGTTATTCATGAAATAGCCAGTTGATCCTCGTTTATCAAAGGGATGTCCAAAGGCAACAATTTTATCCTTATCCACATAGGTAACTGTACCAACAGCGCCCATCTTTAAATCACCTTTGACAAGTAACGCTGCCACAGAACCACCTGGTACCAATGGTTTTACAATATCATCTGTGCTATCGCTAGCCGTCGCATATCCTTTGTAACCAAAGTCCTTAAACTTCGTTCCTAAATAAGATAAGGATGCTTCATCATAGCCATCTGCCATCAAGGGTGTTCCCAATGGAATCAGCTGTGTATCCTTCCAAGGGTTAGGTAAATCTTTTTGGTATTTCTCATCCCACAGTTTTACCATTTGATCGATCGGTGTCAACATGCCTAAAGTACCATCTGTAAATCCCCATCCATAGGCAACAGCGCCCACTAACTTCCCATCAATGTATACGGGACTACCGCTCATACCATGAACAATCCCGCCAGATGCATCAATGACTGGTCCTGATACTTTCACCAGGATTAAATCACCCGACGGTCCACGTTGTTTCATAACGCCTAGCACTTCGACTTTGAAAGAATCTATTTTGTCGCCTTGCACCACCGTATCCGCATGACCCACCATGCCACGATGTAAATCTTCTACTTTCATAAATTCTATTGCATGAGCACTTGTAAAAGC
>CAUQUX010000100.1:0-4895 GCA_963521235.1 uncultured Veillonella sp.
GACAAATGCATATCTCATTGAACAGGCTAAGGAGCTAAGTCAACTCCTGCAAATGCCCTATGTGCCACGAAAGCATCAGTCCGTTGAAGAATTGCTAGATACAAATCACTGCAGCGGTGCCTTGGTAGTGACCAAGGCAGGTCCTTCTTTTGTAACAAAAGAGGGGATGCCTCATCAATTTCATCTGTCTATGGCACATTTGCGCTTGTTAGAAATCGACCGTGGACATACAGACCATCTTCTGCGAGCTATTGGTTATGAAACAGTCACATCTGTTTTAGATTGTACTGCTGGCTTAGGCTCCGATAGTGCTATTATCAGCTATGGTTGTCCACAGTTAACACATCATACGGCTATTGAAGGACATCCTATTTTGGGGTATATCACCAATTATGGATTTCGACACTTTCAACATAAAAATCCAAGCGTAACAGAAGCGTTGCGCCGTATTCAATTAGTCATTTGCAATTATCAGGATTATTTAAAACAGATAAAACCTAATCGGTATGATGTTATCTATATGGACCCTATGTTTGAAAATCCTGTTTATGAAAGTCCTCAGTTTCTGCAGTGGCGTGGTCATTTACTAGAATCTAAAATAAGTTCAAACATTGTAGAACTCAGCTTGGAGAAATCGAAACGTTTGGTTATTAAAGAGCGCAAAGGTAGTCGTCTATTCAAAGACATACCACCCATAGAAATGGTGGGTGGTAAATATAGCTCCATTGCCTATGGTATCTATGAAAGGAGGTAAGATGAACCAGTTAATCACTATTTTGGGTCCTACCGCAGTAGGGAAAACAGCCCTTACCTTGCGAATGGCTGAAACCTTACAATCTCCCGTACTATCTGGAGATGCGTACCAAATCTATAAAGGGTTGACTATTGGCACTGCCAAACCTACCCTTGAAGAATTGAATAGAGTGCCTCATTATTTCATCGATACCCATGAGCCTAATGACTCGTATAGTGTGGCAGAGTTCAATACACAAGCTAACACTGTCATAGATGCTGTTAACAAAAATGGTAAGATCCCCATTTTATCCGGTGGGACAGGGCTGTATGTGCAATCCTTGCTCGAAGGATATGACTTTTTAGATGTGCCTCGCAATGAAAGTTTACGCCTTGAATTAGATAACATTTTTGATACCTCTGGATTAGAAGGTTTGCAAGCCTATGCCAATGAATTGGCTGAAAAAGAAGGCCTCACATTACCATTCCAAGATAAACATCGCCTATACCGCGCGATCGAGTGCGTCTTAGCTGGTGAGGGACATGCTTTATTAACGCCATCAAAAGAAGGATTAGTCTTTCATGGACCTGTAATCGGCTTAGAACGGTCCAGAGAAGAACTATACGAACGGATTAACCTTCGAGTAGAGTATATGGTTCGAGATGGCTTATTTGAGGAAGTACAACAGCTATTGCAATCTGGCGTAAAACCAGATTCGCAGGCTTTCAAAGGCATTGGATATAAAGAGATTATTCCTTACTTTCACGGGGAATATTCAAAAGAACGAGCTATTGAATTAGTCCAACAACATACACGACAATTTGCAAAGCGGCAAATTACGTGGTATAAAAGGATGCCGTATATTCAGTGGATTTCTATCACTCCGAATCGCAGTGAAGAAAGCATTTATGAGGAAGCTATGGAACTGGTTAAAACTAGTTTAAAGAAAGGAATAGAATGACTGTAGAAGAAATCCGTCAACAGGCTCTTGATCTAGCTGAAAAAGAGTTCAAAAAATTTGAGCCTGTGGCGTTATATAATACAAAAAAAGTACTGGAAGCATTTAAAGCGTGCCAGCTTTCAGATTATCATTTTAATGGCACCAGTGGCTATGGTTACAATGATGTGGGTCGTGAGAAACTAGACGAGGTGTTCGCTCACGTATTTAAAGGAGAGCGTGCCATCGTGCGCCCTCATTTCGTGTCCGGCACCCATGCATTAGCCACAACCTTGCAAGCTATCTTAGGAAACGGGGCGAAAGGAAAAGAGTTTGTCTATGCTGTAGGGCAACCATATGATACGATGCAATCCGTCATTGGTGCGTCACGCCATGTGCCAGGATCATTAACAGAGCAAGGTTTCATCTATAAAGAAGTTCCTTTGGTGAATAACACTTACGATTTAGAGGGCATTCGCCAAGCTGTTACAAAAGAAACTCGCGTAGTTGTCATCCAACGTTCTAGAGGGTATAGTACGCGAGAACCTTTATCTGTAGAAGACATTGGTATCATTGTGAAAGCTGTAAAAGAAGTGAATCCTGAGACCATAACCTTTGTGGATAATTGTTATGGTGAATTTACAGAAACTAGAGAGCCTCTAGAAGTAGGGGCAGATATTATGGCAGGCTCCCTCATTAAAAATGCTGGAGGCGGTATTGCTCCTACTGGTGGTTACGTGGTAGGTCGAGATGACCTAGTGGAACAAGTAGGGTATCAGTTAACGGCTCCAGGCTTAGGAGACCATATGGGATCCTACGCACCGGGATATCGCTTATTCTTCCAAGGACTATTCTTAGCACCACATGTAGTATTACAAGCTTTAAAAGGGGCGGTCTATACAGCAGCGGTGGGAACCTTATTGGGATATGAAGTATTTCCAAAAGTCGATGCACCACGCTTTGACTTAATCCAAGCTATCAATCTACATGGACCAGAAGAAATGGAATACTTCTGCCGTGGCATGCAAGCCTATAGCCCTGTAGATGCCCATGTTCACCCCATCCCAGGAGATATGCCTGGTTACGAAGATAAAATTATCATGGCAGGGGGCACCTTCGTACAAGGATCTTCCATTGAACTAAGTGCAGACGGACCAGTACGACCACCGTACACTATCTTTATGCAAGGCGGACTTGTGTTTGAGCACTCCATGCTAGGAATCTTGGGGGCTGCTGAGGAAATATTGAAACATAGAGGATAAATAATGAAACCACTTACTTAGGTAGGTGGTTTTTGTTACAAATGACGTATTTTCTATGGTGAGTTTAAATTAGACGAAAACCTCTTGCCCCAACATTTGATATAACTTATAATTTGTATGAGTAGATAAATAATAGGAAAGATAAGACATATATCGTTGAGAAGACATTGATAACAATATTTGGTAAGGGGGGATCATATGTCGCAGATAAACGAAAGAAATGATGATTTATATGACTATTTAGATGATTGGGAAAACGAGCCAACACCGTTTTATACATTAGAAACAGTTCATTTGTATCATAAAGAGATTGAGGAATTTGAAAAACTGGTTGATTCAAATGAAGAGTTGAAAGAATGGACAGAAAATTTATTTAAAAGTTTGGGATTTTCTGATAAAAAGAAAAACAAGAAGAGGTCAAGAAAAGAGAAGAAGAAGTCAAGAAAGGTTAAGAGACTTGTCGATACACAAATGTAGAACTAATCAATAAATAAAATATAATCTGTAATAGCACTCTAGGCAATGGCCTATGGGTGATTTTACAGTGAGAATATTAAAGGGAATAAACGGCATGTTGTAAAAATATTTGATACTTTATATAATAAAATAGAAAAATAATCTGATATGGGAGCCTCAAAATTGTCAGAGCAGCCTTTATAAATTTACAAAATAAAGGAGTGTTAACATATGTCGAACAAATTGCAAAAAGAAAAGATAAAATATGATTATCTTGATGACTTTAAAAACAATCCAGAGCCAGTGATAACATGGGAGACAAAAGAAGCCTATTTTGCAAGTGCAGATGAATTTTGTAGAATGCTAGCAGAAGATAAAGAATATCAAGAGTTACTTGATGCATTGTGTAAACAATTTGGATACTAACCACTTACTTAGGTAGGTGGTTTTTTATGTATAAAGATATATTAATATGAAAAAGGACACACATAAGACTACTCATTCTAATTTAGTTATCAATATGCTAAGGAGGATTAAAATAGGTGATTATGCAGAGGATTAAAAATAATCTTTATCTATATAAACTTTTTTCGGTAAAGTGGTATAATAAAAGTAATCATAAAATGACATAGATTAACTATGAAAGGAATTTTAGAGTTGATAGGTATGAAAAATTATATTGAAAGTGTACGTAGTATTAGCGATTGCTGTATTTATTGCTAAAATTTATACAGGGTTAGATTGGAGCTCCTGGATTAATGGCTTTGTTGTTAGCTATGTAATTACAATCATAACTAAACTGTTAGGGGGAGATAAGGATGCCTAGAGGTGGAACACGAGAAGGTGCAGGTCGCAAGGTTGGGTGGCGTAAAGGATATAGCGAGGCTAGACAAGGTCATCAAATCCGATTGCACGAAGATGAATGGGAAGTAGTTAAAGCATTTGCCAACTTAGTAAAACAAGATATTAATAAAGCAAGAGAAAAGTTAAAAGAATTAGAAGATGAACTGCGAAAAGTCTAATTATTTATTGTTGCTTTAATAAATGATTGAATATATTAATACCTAAAAAATTATAACATTACACAATTCTAAAATATAATAAGGTTTATACAGAATGGTAAGACTACAAAAACAATATGAAACAGTGAATACCGTAAAATATAATTATTATCCCAATAATGGAACAGATTATGGGACATTTTCAGTAGATAAAACAACTCTCAACTTTACGGTTGAATGCTTAGATCCAATCTATCCGGAATTATTTTTTTTCAAAGCTTTAATAAAAGTCAAAGAAATGATTGCAAATAATGATTGCAAGGATGAAGCAAGCATTATATGGTATTGATTAATTTAACTTGAAGTTTTATTGATAAGAATTATATCGGGTATTTTCAGCATAATTTATTTAAAGAGCTTTACAAATTACTAATATTTTTAGTAGAATAGGTATAAGAACTTCTCGAGGTAGAAAATTTGTGGCCTCTACACAACTAGAAATAGGA
>CAUQUX010000101.1:0-4881 GCA_963521235.1 uncultured Veillonella sp.
ATTGCCACATTCAATTAGTATAGAGCCCTCTGCATAGGCAGTGTAATGCCTAGTGATTTTCACAGGGCGTATTTCTTTTAAACTACGACCATCAATTCGCATCGTCATTCCTCATTTCCCATTACAATCGGATTATACATACCTCTTATTATACACAATCTCATGGCGGATTGGCAATTTATGTTCGCCTTTGACTGAGGGTACTTTATCATGAGTAAGTAGGCTATGTTTTCCTCTACTTCTCAGTCAGAATGCGGCATGCTTCCTCACAAACGGCACTTCGTAATGTTTGCTGCGGAGCATACCGCATTCTTCTCAACCTTTATCGTATATAGCAAAACTAGCCTACTTACTTATCTCTCCAGACCTCATACCTCCATTAGTCAAAGGCAATCATCTACTTTGGGTCTGCCTATAAAATTGTGTATGATCATCAGTATGTGAGGGAGATCCTCAAGGAAACAGATTGTGCTTATCTCCGAAGAAATACGTATAGGTATAAAGTATAGTTGTACACAAAAATACGGCGCACCTCGCTACAAATATCATACAGTATTGTTTGTAGCCGGTGCCCCGTACGGTAATTTAAGTTCTATATGTTGTTTTATACTCGCAACATGGAATTTAGGAACGCTTGCGTTCTTGGGTTTTGTGGATTCCCAAAGACCAGTTCTGGTGTTCCTTCTTCTTGGATTTTGCCGTCTGCCATGAAGATGACTCTGTCTGCTACTTCACGGGCGAATGCCATTTCATGGGTGACGATGATCATGGTCATGTCTTCTTCGGCTAGTTCCTTGATGGTCCGTAATACTTCACTGGTGAACTCTGGGTCCAAGGCGGAGGTAGGCTCATCAAAGAGCATGATTTCTGGTTTCATCGCTAATGCTCTAGCAATAGCAACCCGTTGTTTTTGTCCCCCTGACAAAGTGCTAGGGTATACGTCTCGTTTATCCCAAAGACCTACTTTTTCTAGCAAGGACTGGGCCATAGGTAATATATCTGCGTCTTTCATTCCTTTCACCATGCGCGGTGCCACCATGATGTTTTCCAACACGGTCATGTGTGGAAATAGGTTGAACGATTGGAATACCATCCCCATTTTCAGCAAGATTTGTTGCTGTTCTTCTTTCTCAACATAGACCGCCATTCCTGTGATCGCTGGCGTATCCACCAAGGTCGCCCCATCGACCCTGATAGTCCCTTTTTGTATGGTTTCTAGTTGTCCTAAGCAACGAAGAAAGGTGGATTTACCCGATCCAGAGGGACCGATGATGGACACCACTTCGCCACGTTCCATGGATAGTGACACGTCTTGCAAGACCGCCACCGAGCCAAAGCTCTTTTCAATATGTAACATGTCTATGAAAGCCATGGTTTCCTCCTAATCTTCGTAAATCGCCATGCGGCATTCTAAATATTGATACAGTTTCGTCAACACAAACGTCATAGCTAAATAGAATACGCCAGCCACGATGAAAGCTGTAATGTCAAAATCACGTTGTACAATGCTACGAGTGATTCGTAAAATATCATTCATAGCTAAGACATACACCAAGGATGTATCTTTCAGTAGTGTAATCGTTTCATTCGCCAATGGTGGCAATACACGTTTGATAACCTGTGGCAAAATAATTTTGTACATTGTCTGCACATAAGTAAAACCTAAGACCTTCGCCCCTTCATATTGTCCTTTGGGAATCGATTGAATACCACTGCGGAAAATTTCACATAAGTAGGCGATGTAATTCAACACGAAGGACAGCACCGCCGCCGTCATATCTGTGAGTTCAAAGCCATCAATCATAAATGGCAAACCATAATAAATGAGCAAAATTTGTAGCATCAACGGGGTGCCACGCATTACGTATACGTAAGCATCCACGATGGTCGTCACCACTCGGTTTGTACTCAATCGGAGCAGCGCCAAGAGCAATCCCCCTGGCACTGACAAGATGATGACGATGAAGAACAAGGACAAGGTCACTTGGAACCCGCCGGCAATAGCTGGGGCTATCTGTAAAATATATTCCAATACGTCCATGTTTATTTATACTCCTCTTTCGTCAAGATGGATGTACTGCCAAACCATTTTTGTGCCAATTTGTCAGCCGTACCATCATTCATCACTTCTTGTAATGCAGCGTCAACTTTTGCTTTCAACGCTTCCTCTTCCTTACGCATACCTACACCTACTTTTTCACTGGCAAAGGAACCTGTGGCTACGGTGAACATATTGTTACCTTTTTTACCGATTAAATAGCGGCCTACCATTTCATCCACCACGACCGCATCGATACGGCCTAATTCTAAATCCATGAAAGCGTTTACATAATCGCCATATTCTTTGATTTCTTTAAAGTTCTTAGATTGGGGATCATTTTTTACTGCTTCTAAACCAGTAGAACCTGATTGAACGCCTACACGTTTGCCATCGAGTTGGGCCTTGTCAGCAATACCAGCATCAGATTTCACAGCAATAATTTGGTCACCTCGAAGATATGGTTTAGAGAACAAAATATTGCGCTCCCGTTCCTTCGTAATGGTTAAACCATTCCACAACACATCAATACGTTTAGATTTTAGTTCTGCTTCTTTACTATCCCAATCGATGGATTTAAATTCCACTTCAGAACCAATACGCTTTGCCACTTCTTTCGCAAGATCGATATCAAAACCTACGAGTTCACCTTTTTCATCTTTAAATCCCATAGGTGGGAAGTTATCATCTAAGCCGATGACAATTTTTTTCGGCACCTCTGTGTTCGCCTGCTTTGTAGATGCTCCACAGCCTGCCACTAACCCCACAATTACCAATGCACTAGCTGCTGCTAATACTGTTTTAGAACATTTTTGTAGCCAATTCATAATACTTTCTCCTCTCTACAGTTATGTAATCTCTATTTCATGATTACATTATACTTTAGTTAATTAAAGTTGTAAAGAGATAAATTGCAAAAATTTTATCATGTATTATGAAAGTAATTTATACTGACAACGCCCCTCCAACAACTAACTATCAAAACAAAAGCGATATAGTAAGTTAAGTACTCACCATATCGCTGATTTTCTCTTTACCAATATGTTTTATATCAATGCATGTGCTTTGCCTATTTCATTAATTTTTTCTACGAAGTTGGTCTTTAGATTGTAACTACAAGATAGCCTATAATAGCTTACATTGACTTGTAACTATATGATACAGCATTTAAGATAGTCTATAAATGATTCCTTGACTTGGAAACTATAGATTATATCTATATGATAGCTTAAAATAGATACTCAAAGATAACAAATGATAGCATAGTACATAAGAGTACCCACCACCAAATCATTTCATTTCCAGTACCATCTTCCCAACCGAAATTATCGTCAAGTGCTATGCCAATAGCAAAGAACGAATAGATAAACGAAAGAATAGGTGCGATGATAAGTCCTTTATCAAAAATCATAAAAATTCCCATAAGTGCTACTACAATAGCATGGGGAATCACCATGATTCTAAAACTAAAAATAAACATTAAGACTGCATAGACAGCATGAATTAGAAACACACCAAACATATAGATTTTCCCCCTTGTATGAAAATAGACCCTGCTAGATAACGAACAGATATTGCTCCTTGATAAGAGGGTAACATGTTTTCTAGTCCTATTCAAGTATTTTTATATCGATTCAGTGACTCTAAAACTTTCATTTTATCTTGATGGCTCAAAAACTGTAAGCTAATGGGCACGATATATATACCGCCCGTTTCTGTTTGCACATACAAAGTTTTCCAGTCCTCTCCAAATCCCATGATGCCTTGATAATGAACAAAGGTCAAATATAAGTCCGGTGCAAAAAAACGTTCAATTCGTTCTTTTACCAATATAGGCGTTCGTTTTAGAATGAGCCCTTCTGTAGCAATATAAATCTCCACATCGTCTTGTTGATACATACGAAGTAAAGCGTAGGCAGATACCACCATAAGAAGAAGCATCCACATATTGAAGCTATGACCCAGTTCTCGATATAGAAGTACTCCACGATACAGCCCCCAAGCGGCGATAGCTGCATACACTAGTTGAAACCCCCATATCATAACAGAGGAATTATGTAATTCTTCTTGAATCGCTCCACAAGGAAACAGTTCTTCTACTTCTTCACGTTTCATAGTTCCTCTCCCAAACAGCACTCCAAACTCTATGTACTTCCACTCAATACCTCTATAGACAGCATCTACTTATCTGTTTCATACATATTCCACTATACTTCCTCACAACGTCTTAGTATACATGATTAAAAAGATGTAATGAAATGCTATATACGCATCTCATTACATCTTCATCATTACTTACGTCGCAAACCCATGGCTTCTTCTACACGAGCCAATGTTACGTTTGCCACGGAGGCAGCTTTTTCAGCGCCTTCTGTCAAAATCGTATCTAGCTCAGGGCTGTCGATTAATTCTGCATACCGCTCATGGATCGGTGTCATTGCTCCTACTAATAGGTCTGCAATATCACCTTTGAAAGTTCCATAATTTTTGCCAGCATACATGCTTTCAATAGCCTCAAAGGAATCTCCTGTTAAAGCATTGTGAATGCTCATCAAATTGGAGATACCTGGCTGTTTTTCTTTATCGTAGCGCACAACGCCCTCAGAATCAGTGGCTGCCTTTTTAATCTTCTTCACCACTACATCTGGTGTATCCAACAAGCGGATGGTCGCCCAATTATTATCATCGGACTTACTCATTTTTTTCGTTGGATCTTGTAAGGACATCACACGAGCACCACCTACGGTAGTTTTAATTTCTGGCATAGCAAATACTTCGCCATATTTGAAATTGAAACGTTGCGCCAAGTCACGAGTTAACTCGATGTGTTGACGTTGGTCATC
>CAUQUX010000102.1:0-4872 GCA_963521235.1 uncultured Veillonella sp.
CCTGTGGTTCCCACATCAACGCCTATCCATACTGCTTCTCTAACTTCTGACATATATACCTCCTATCATCCAAATAAACTCATTTGCTCATCTTCTGGTAAGTCACCTAAGCAACCTAATTCCACCATGCGATTGGCAATGGTTTGCGACATTTTTGTACGTCTCCGCAAATCTTTAATGGACAAGAACTCTGCTTGCTCTCGTTCTTCTACGATGGCATCTGCTACCTTTTCGCCTAAACTAGTAACAGCTACAAATGGCGGTAATAAAGAGGTTTCATCTTTAATCATAAACCGTCTTGCTTGAGATTTGTATAACTCTACATTGGCAAATGAGTACCCTCGCTGTTTCATTTCCAAGGATACCTCTAAGGCAGACATTAAATCTTTTTCCTTTGGTGATGCTTCATACTTAGCTACTAAGGCTTTCAACCGTTTAAATTCTTGTTGCTGCTCTTCTAAGGAACCCATCATAATTTTCAAATCAAAGGCTTTTGCTCGAATCGAAAAATACGACGCATAGAATGCTAGTGGATAATTAATCTTGTACCATGCAATGCGGAATGCCATCATAACATAAGCTACGGCATGGGCCCGAGGGAATAAATAGGAAATCTTTTTACAAGAAGCGATAAACCATTCTGGCACTTGGGCTGATCGCATCTGATCTTCAAAATCCGTTTGAGCAATCCCCTCTTTATTTCGTTTTTCGATCCCCTTCCCTTTACGCACATTTTCCATAACGGAAAAGGCTACATTATCTGCTACGCCTTGATTACGCAAAAAGTTCATAATATCATCACGGGTAGAGATAGCTTCATTCAATTTACATGTCCCTGTTTTAATCAAGGTCTGCGCATTGTCCACCCATACGTTAGTACCATGAGAGAAACCAGATATACGCACTAAGTCAGAAAAGGTTTGTGGTTTTGAATCTTCCAGCATCGCCCGTACGAATCCTGTACCGGATTCTGGTACCGCCAAAGTAGCTACTTTATCACCCTGTAGTTGCGCTGGTGTCAATCCTAATGCTTTGGTCGAGGAGAATAAACTTAACGTTGCCGGATCATCAAAAGGAATACTAGTAGACGGAATACCCGTCATATCTTCTAACATGCGAATGATGGTAGGATCATCATGGCCCAGTATATCTAGTTTGGTCATACGACCTTCAATAGAGTGATAGTCGAAGTGTGTGGTAATAATACCACTTTCTTTTTTGTTAGCTGGATATTGAACGGGTGTGAAATGATGTACATCCATATCTCGTGGGCAAACCATGATGCCGCCCGGATGCTGACCTGTGGTATTCTTTACTTTTGTAAAGCCTGTGGATAACTTTTCAATAAAGCCCCGTCGTTTTTGTAAGTCATTGGCATCTGCATATTTATAGGCATAGCCGATAGCCGTTTTATCCGCAATGGTACCGATGGTTCCAGCTCTAAATACATTGTCTCGTCCAAATAATTCTTCCGTGTATTTATGGGCACGTCCTTGGTAATCACCAGAGAAGTTCAAGTCAATATCTGGGACCTTATCACCATGGAATCCCATAAAGATAGCAAAAGGAATATCGTGGCCATTCGCGATGAGTGGCGTACCACAGTCAGGACAATTACGACGTGGCAAGTCAAAGCCCCCCGCATATTCCCCTTTTAAATAGAACTCACTCCATTTACACTGTGGACACACATAATGCGGCTCCAATGGATTTACTTCTGTAATATCTGCCATAGTGGCTACGAAGGAAGACCCTACGGACCCACGAGAACCTACTAAGTATCCATCATCTAAAGATTTTTTTACTAGTTTATGAGCAATATAGTACAACACACCGAAACCATTGCCGATAATACTCTTAAGTTCATAGTCCAATCGATCTTGCACCGTCTTCGGCAAAGGATCTCCATAAATAGACTTCGCTTTCGCATAACACATATCTTCCAAGGCTTTATCGGCCCCTTCGATTTTTGGTGAATAGGTACCATTAGGAATAGGTACAATATATTCAATACTTTGCTCTATGGCTCTTGTATTGGTCACTACCACTTTGTAGGCCGTGTCTTCTCCTAAGTACGCAAACTCTTCCAACATTTCATCAGTAGTACGCATATGCTGATCTGCTTTGTCTTTGGCATCTTTCACACCACTGGCTGTGAGCATAATTTCCCTGTACATTTTGTCTTTAGGCTCCATATAATGCACATTCCCTGTGGCTACTACAGGCATTTGCAAGGTATCCCCTAAGGCAACGATACGACGATTAATCTCTTTTAAGTCTTCCTCATGTTTTAACAAGCCTTCTTTTATAAAACTCTTGTAATTCTCATGAGGTTGAATTTCTAAATAGTCATAAAACGCAGCAATGTCTTGCAATTCTTCATCGGTGGCACCGTGAGCTATGGCTTGAATCAATTCTCCAGATTTACAAGCCGTCCCTATAAGAATCCCTTCACGATGGTCTTCTATGACAGCTCTTGGCAATCTTGGATACTCATCAAAATAATTCAGATGACTAATGGAAATCATCTTGTACAGATTTCGTAAGCCTACCATATTTTTGGCAAATATAATGATATGATGTGGTACGGCTTGATCCTCTTTTTCAATTAAATAGGCCTCTACACCATAGAGAATCTTCACGCCTTTTTCCAAGGAATAGGCCTGTGCTTCTGGGAATGCTTGTACCACTCCATGGTCAGTAATGGCTACCGCTGAGTGTCCCCACTCTTTCACACGATTCACAATATCTTTCACGGCTACTAAGGCATTTTTCTCTGACATTTTCGTATGTAAGTGAAGTTCTACTCTGGCTTCCTCATGAGAATCTGTGCGTTTCACATTGTTCTCATCCTCCACAGGCCGCACCGAATCCATATTTAACACATAGTCTCGTACATATTGTTCATCATAGATAACTTCCCCTTTAATTTGTACCTTCCCAACAGACTTTAAAATCTTTAACAACTTTTGTCCATCTTCAGAAGGGCTTGTAAATCGTTTGATTGCCAAACTATTATGATCATCCACTAGATGACCAGTAATAATATACCGTTTTTTAGGCTCCTCACCTTTTTCACGGGCTTTTTGTACCGCCTTGCTATCTTCCTTAGGGCGAATTTCTCGTATATCTAAACTGTGAAAATACCCAGAGATAACAACGTTTTCTCCAGTTCTCACAAAGAAATCATCTGTGCGATGTGTGTCTGCCTCATCAAAAGCAGGGCCTAATAACATCCCATCTTCCGTGGTTAGCTTTCGTCTCCGCATAGGATAGGCAGAATTACCCGTCGCCGTTGAAGTCGCAGTATTAGGACGATCTATGACCACTGGTGCATCGTACAAAACATCATAATCCGATGACGTCTTGATCGTGCCATCCTTACCTACATAGAGCTCCATTTCATCGAATCGATTCTCTTCATCCATGTCCCAATAGATATCGTTATCCGCCATTTCGTTGGCATGTTGTAAAAAGAGATACGCATCATCGTCTGTCACACTAGGTTCTTCACTGTAACCAGTATAATCACACTCTTGCCTATGAGGCATCCGTGTGAGAACAAGCTCGTTCATAAAATCACCGGTATCCACAAATTCATAGGTGCAGCCAATAGCATGACAAATTTCTTCGATACGATTTTGCACGATCGGATCAAGTTCGCCCTTAGCGGCAGACCCCCCAATATGTAGTTTTCCATCTTGTAAGTAAAAGTAAAAATCTGTTTTAGATTCTCCTCTTCGTGCCAAATGATAGTATTTCATCGTACTACTCCCTTATTGATTCGACTGTTCCTGTTTATGACTAGCATCTTCTTTTAACTTCTTGACTACATGAGGTCCTGTGACAATAACACGATCCACTGGCTCATAATACGAATTAAATGTATACGTACTGGATCGACCATCGCCATAGACGATAGTTCTCGTCGTATCTACAGAAATTCCTTCATGCCCCTCTTCTTCGATGGCCTCCTCTTTCACAGCCTCATCAATTTTTTCAACCTTTTTATTCGGAAGTTTTGTTTCCTTTCCCTTCGTGATAGACACAGACTGCGGCACATCTTCCTTAGCCCCTAAAATAGTGATGGTCACATAGCCAGCACCTTCTTCGGCAATGACATAAATCGGATGGGTATAGGGGTTTTTAAACTGAAAGTCAATGTATCCCCACGCCACAGTAGCATCTAAGCCCACCGGAATGTAAGACACCGGCGCAAAGTGCGTATCACGCTCCACAATATCCATACCCGATAACAGCGCTGTATTAAATAGAGTGGAACTCACTTGACAGATACCACCACCAATACCTGGTACTAAACGACCACCCATGAATACCGGTGCATCATCGTAACCCGCTTCTGCCGTCCGCTCTCCTACCACTTGATTGAAGGAGAAAATGCCCCCTGCTGGAATCAAGGTTTGATGAATCTTCTGCGCTGCCAAATGAATATTATGAGCACGACTTGTATTCGCACCATTAAAATACGTTGTATAAGAGCCTAAGATAGAGGTAATAGATACTAAATCTTTATCTGTAATGGTAGGTTGTGCTGATTCATTAATCACAAGCTCTAGAGTTTTTACCTTGCCTTCTTGCAATTGTTCCTGCAAGCGTTTCATAGTGGCTGTTACATCTAACTTACGTCCAACTTTTGCCCCATGATGTACAACCCGATCCCCCTCTAAGGTAATGGTCGCATTAGTCCCTACTTGTCCCATCCCTTTGGCATAGTTCATAAAATAGGACTCAGCTACAGGACCCTCTACTTTGTATCGAATCTGCAATTCTTTTCCATGTAGTAACGTATCCATGCGATGCATAAGATAGGCCATACTATCACGTTCATAGCCATAATCCATGACATCTGTC
>CAUQUX010000103.1:0-4843 GCA_963521235.1 uncultured Veillonella sp.
AGTAAGATAACAAATAAAATAATATCTACTTGACCTTCCCAAATTTCAGCAGGCCATAATGGTTGGTTTCCGTAGGTGCGGTATGCCAATGTTGTTTCTGGATAGAGAATACCGAAGTTTCCTCCAGTAGGATGACCAAAAGCATCGCCATTCATGACATTTGCCATACGTCCTACAGATTGACCTACCATAAGGGCTGGTGCAAATAAATCAGCAAATGCCCAAGGGTCTACCTGTTGTTTCTTTAAATAATAAATTCCAGCAATAGCACCTAACAGCACGCCACCTTGGATAGCCATCCCACCTTGCCACACGAAAGGTATTTCCAACAGATGATTGTGGTAATATCCCCAATCAAAGAAAAAGACATCCCATAGACGGGCACCGATGATACCAGCTATAGCAACAGTAATGGTGAAATCTACCATATATTTTTCCCATCCACGACCGTCTTTTTTCATGATAAAGTAACCTACGATAGCGGCACTAATGATGCCTAGAGCAAGGAGTAGTCCGTAAGCACGTACGGGAAATCCTCCAATAAAAAATAGATATTGATGCATAATACCTCCTTATATTTATGAAAATGATTGCAATATATCCTATCTTTGTAGTGTACCATAAATTTCATGGAAATAGTATAGTGTTCCCAATATATGACTGTAATGTGATATAATATAAAAGTTAAAAAGGAGTGCTTATGAGACATTTACAATATATAAAACATTTAGTGCTTGGAATATCTGCAGTTAGCGTATTTACTTCGTATCAACTCGTAGAGGCTACTATACATATTCCGTATTCAGCACTTACTAACGCAACAACTTCAACAGAATCTACGCAATATATAGGTCCCATGTTGCATATACCAGATAAGCAAGAAGTGACATTGCCCATCACGATGGTATTCGATCCTCTTAGTTCTGATATGGCCTATGAGGCAAAGTATGTGCAGAATGGTACATCGATTATATCTCCTAGTTGGTTTGAACTGGATACTTCAGGGTTAAAAGCTAGTCCTAATCTATCCTATGACTATGTCAATACCTATAAAGGGAAGGGCTATCGTGTATGGCCTCTCATTACGAATCAATTTGATCCAGATATGACAAGTAAAATTCTCCGTAATGAGTCGCAATGGGAACGATACAAACAAGGGTTAATTAACTACGCTGTAGAATATGGCTATGATGGATATAATTTTGATTTTGAAAATGTCCATTATAAAGATAAGGAACAGTTAACTAAGTTTGTTGATTTTTTAGCCAATGGTTTGCGTCAAAATCATATGTATAGTTCTATTGACGTAACAGGTTATTCTACTAGCGAAAATTGGTCCATGGTATACGATCGTAAAAGTTACGGTAAGTCAGTGGATTATGTAGTGCTGATGGCTTATGATGAAACATGGGCATCTAGCGATACAGCAGGGCCGGTAGCATCCTATCCTTGGGTACGAAAACATACGGAACAAATTCTTTCAGAAGTGCCAGCATCAAAACTTGTGCTAGGCATACCGTTCTATATGCGTGAATGGTCTGTCCCGGTGAAGGGATCTTGGCAAGGCAAAGCTAAAAGTAAAACCTTAGCGATGACAAAGGCATTGGACTTAGAACGTGAATATAGAGATAGATTGCAGTGGGATGATCGGTTAAAAGGGAATGTTTTGACCCTTACGAATCAGAATGGTGTGTATGGCATTTACGATGATAGGAAATCGTATGAAGGAACTCTAACCAAGATTTGGTTTGAAGACCCTCAGTCCTTGAGTTATAAGGTGGGACTTGTGAAGGACTTACAACTGGCTGGAGTGGCAGCTTGGCGTAAAGGCTTTGAGTCCGGAGAGGTATGGCCGGTGATTGGCTATGCATTAAATACTGCCTATCCTGTAAACGTGAAGAATGAAACCCCGCCAGTAGATACAAAAGACAAACTACAAGATTCTGCACAAGACGATAGCAAGCATAAAAAAGATAAGAAACATAGAAAGAAAAAGTCTAAACACAAAGATGCAATAGAAGTTACCAAAGTATCAAAAGATGGGAAAGAAGTTGTATTGACTTTTAAGAAAAAATATAAAAAAGATGAAAAATCTTTGCCTAAAGACTAAGGTTTGGAGTATACTTAAGAGAATGAAAAGATACGAATGAGGAGGCATAGCATGTACGAAAAATACGTGGCACAAGACATTGAAAAAAAATGGCAAACATATTGGGAAGAGTCTGGGGTATTTAAAACAGAGTATGACCCAAGTAAAGAAAAATATTATGTGTTAGAAATGTTCCCATACCCATCTGGTAACTTACATATGGGACATGTGCGTAACTATTCGATTGGCGATGTAGTGGCACGTTTCAAAAAAATGCGTGGATTTAATGTATTACATCCAATGGGGTGGGATGCATTTGGTATGCCTGCGGAAAATGCAGCTATTAAAAATGGTGTATCTCCTAAAGATTGGACATTAGATAATATTGCGAACATGACACGCCAACAAAAAGAATTGGGATTATCCTATGATTGGGACCGTGAAGTTGCGACTTGTAAAGAAGATTACTATCGTTGGACACAATGGATATTTCAACAATTTTATAAACAAGGCTTGGCCTATAAAAAAGAAGCAAAAGTAAACTGGTGTGAACATGACCATACAGTATTAGCTAACGAACAAGTTATTGATGGCAAATGCTGGCGCTGTGACAATGATGTAGTGAAAAAGGACTTAAAACAATGGTTCTTTAAAATTACAGACTATGCAGATCGTTTGCTAGACGATTTAGATACATTGGACCAATGGCCTGACCGTGTAAAAGCGATGCAACGTAACTGGATCGGTCGCAGTGAAGGTACACAATTTGCTTTCCATGTGCCTAAAATAAATCAATCTTTCGAAGTGTATACAACACGTGTGGATACATTATTTGGTGTTTCTTACGTTGTATTAGCTCCTGAGCATCCATATGTAAAAGAGTTAATTCAAGATGCGCCGAATAAAGCTGAATTAGAAGCTTTCATTGAAACATTACGCAATCAAAGCGACATTGAACGTACCTCTACAGAAGCAGAAAAAGTGGGTATGTTTACTGGTTCCTATGCGACACATCCTATTACGGGCAAAGAAGTGCCGATTTGGATTGCTAACTATGTATTAGCTGACTATGGTACAGGCGCTGTTATGGGTGTTCCAGCTCATGATGAAAGAGACTATGCGTTTGCGAAAAAATATGATTTACCTGTGAATTGGGTCATCCAAAATGCAGCACAAGATCTTGACTTTGCATCCCTAGATACAGCATTCACAGAGGATGGTGTATTGGTAAATTCTGGAGACTTTAGCGGTAAAACTTCAGAAGAGGCACGTCAAGCATTAGGTGATTATTTCACGGAACAAGGTACAGGTCGTAAGACTGTAAATTTCCGTCTTCGTGACTGGTTGATTTCTCGCCAACGCTATTGGGGTTGCCCAATTCCAGTTGTATACTGCGACAAATGTGGAGAGCAATTAGTTCCTGAAGATCAATTACCAGTGAAACTTCCAGAAGATGTGTCCTTTGATGGAGGTGCTATCTCTCCATTAGCTACGTCTGAAAACTTCCTAAATACAACATGTCCATGCTGTGGCGGTCCTGCTCGTCGTGAAATCGATACGATGGATACTTTCATTGATTCTTCTTGGTATTTCTTGCGCTATGCAGATGCTCGTAATGATCAAGAAGTGTTCAACAAAGAAATCGCTAAATATTGGATGAATGTTGACCAATATATTGGCGGCATTGAACATGCGATTTTGCACTTATTATATGCACGTTTCTTTGTAAAAGTATTACATGATATCGGCTTAGTAGAAGTAGATGAACCTTTCAAAGCCCTATTAACACAAGGTATGGTACTTAAAGAAGGTTCCAAAATGTCTAAATCTAAAGGCAATGTAGTATCTCCAGAAGAAATCATTGCCAAATACGGTGCTGATACAGCTCGCTTATTCATTTTATTCGCAGCACCAGTAGATCGTGACCTTGATTGGAGTGACCAAGGCGTAGAAGGTTCTTACCGTTTCTTAGGTCGTGTATGGCGTATTATTGATACATACCAACAATTAGGTGCGTCTGGACATCAAGATAGCTTATCCAAAGATGAAACAGCATTACGTCGTGAATTGCATCGGGCTATCAAAAAAGTAACTGAAGACTTAGATGGTAAATTCAACTTTAATACAGCTATCAGTACTGTTATGGAATTGGTAAATGCTATGTACCAATTCAAAGATAGTCATGACACAGTGCAAAGCGATTTAGCAAAGGAACTTGTTGAAAAATTGACATTATTGCTAGCACCATTTGTACCGCATATTACTGAAGAAATCTGGCATGAATGTGGATTTGAAGGTTCTGTGCATGCCGCATCTTGGCCTACCTATGAAGAATCTGCTCTAGTGGTAGATGAAGTAGAAGTGGCTGTCCAAGTGAATGGTAAAGTACGTGATAAATTGACAGTATCTGTTTCTTTATCTAAAGAAGAATTAGAAGCAGCTGCAAAAGCTTTACCACGTGTACAAGAATTTACTGAAGGTAAATCCATCGTAAAAGTGATTGTTGTGCCTAAAAAATTAATTAATATTGTAGTCAAATAAGTCGAGGTTTCCTATGGAAAAACGCAAGGACTATATTAGCTGGGATGAATACTTTATGGGGGTTGCCATGCTTGCAGGGCAACGCTCTAAAGATCCCAATACACAAGTAGGGGCTTGTATTGTGAGCGATGATAATAAAATTTTATCCATCGGTTACAATGGTATGCCCTTAGGTTGTGATGATGATGATTTTTCTTGGAATCGTAATCGGGA
>CAUQUX010000104.1:0-4838 GCA_963521235.1 uncultured Veillonella sp.
ACTATTTGGAACAGTCAGGGTTCAGTCCCCGCAATGGGGAAGTAATTCTAAAGCCTTTCTAAAATGATGAGAACTAAGAGCTCGGTTGAGTTTCAGTCCCCGCAATGGGGAAGTAATTCTAAAGTTTCATCTTGAGTATAACCCAGAGACAGCTTCACGTTTCAGTCCCCGCAATGGGGAAGTAATTCTAAAGTATTTATACTTCATATGTAATGATACTTCTTTTAGGTTTCAGTCCCCGCAATGGGGAAGTAATTCTAAAGTGGAACTATAATTCTAGAGATATTTTGATTATTGTTTCAGTCCCCGCAATGGGGAAGTAATTCTAAAGTTTTTTATACTTGCTTTTATCTTTTATTTTATTAGTTTCAGTCCCCGCAATGGGGAAGTAATTCTAAAGGGTACCCCTTAGAATCCGCATAACCACGCCCTTCAAAAAGCCGTTTCCGACGATCTCAGCCCATCTTGAATTTTAGCGTAACGCTGCTTTTCAAAAAGTGCTCTCAAACCGTATGGTTACTACGCCGACGATCTTTTTGATTTCCTTTAGAACTTTTTTCAGAAAATAGCTTACTAAGTAAATCAATTTATTTAATACTTGTTTAAGCCTTTCATTAATTAGTACTATACCATATTCTAATAGAACTTTCAAGGATGTTTTGTTTTTTCTTTTCAAATGGCAGTATACAATGACTCAGAGCTGGATCAGGAGTATGACATAAAAAAGGCCTCATAGTGTATACATGTTAGTAGAGAGATAATTTACTATCGGGACTTTTGTAAAATGAAAAACTTTAGAGGGTATATACTATCAGTATGAGCAAGATACCAATCTCTTAGGATGAGGTATGTGTGATCTCAGGGCATCGTAAGGTATTGTAGTTTAGGAAAGGCGGCACTCTATGCCATCATTATACATAACAGAACCATCCGCCAAACTACGCAAGGATGGGGGATACTTTGTCGTAGAGGTAGGAGATAAGATTGTACAAAAATTGTCCATTGAAACAGTGGAAGATATTACCGTGCTACACTGTGTCAATGTGTCTTCCCATGTGCTGACAGAATGTATGATCCACTCCATACCAGTGACTTGGATTTCTAACTATGGACTATACTATGGCTCACTATGGGGGACTAAATCACTAGATATTGAAAAGCATATGAAACAGTTTCAGATGGCGAATGACTTTGACTTCTCTTTACAAATCTCGAAGGTGATGATCATGGCAAAGGCGAGGAATCAATTGACTTTGCTGCGACGATATCATCGAAAGGATACCAAGGAAGAGGTCACAGCAAACATAGCTGATATTGTAGCCTTACTTCCACGTATTAGTACAGCTCATTCTATTAACCAATTGCGTGGCTTTGAAGGGATTGTGAGCCGGAACTATTTTGCCGCATTAGGAGCTCTTGTGCCACCAGAGTTTGCTTTCATAGGGCGAACCAAACGACCTCCAGAGGATCCGTTTAATGCGCTTTTGGGGTTGGGGTATAGTATGCTATTTAATGAAGTGTTAGCCTCTGTGATGCATGTGGGCCTACATCCCTTCGTGGGTCATATGCATGCCATACGGAAGGGGCATGCTGCCCTAGTATCAGATTTAATAGAAGAATGGAGAGCACCGATAGTAGATTCGTTGTGCCTCACATTAATTGGTAAAAAAATGATAACCTTAGAGCATTTCAATCGGGTGGAACATGGTTGTTATTTAACGAAAGAGGGGCGAAAGATTTTGTTATATCAGTACAATAAGAAATTGAGGTCCACCCATCAATATTGGGGTGAACCGTATTCCTACCGTGATTCCATTCGTCGTCAATGTAGGTCTTATGCGTCGGCCATGATGAATCGTACGGTACCTATGTACTTATCATTTGAGATGTATTAACTCTATACGTGTCAGGGAATAAAGGGGAATCATTCCTCTGTGATTATGTATGTTATGAAAGTATTAGTCGCAGGGGGATGATATACAGTGAGAGAAAGGAGAGACTATGAACTTTTCATTATTGCAAGAGAATTATCCAGCTCTACAGGAGTATGGACATGATGCTGAGATGGCTATGCATCAGAATTTACAAGTGTATTTTGTGAAGCTTCGGTGCTTTACAGAAGCCTTTGTGAGCTATGCATTTGATGAATTAACGATTGTCAAACAAGCAGGAGAATCCTTAGAAAGTCGACTTTCACAAGCGGATTTTGTAGAGAGTGTACCGAAAGAAATCATCGACAAGTTATATGTATTGCAATTGTATGGAGAACGGGCAATTCATGGGGATGCGAACACCTTGTTGGGGTGGCAAACGAAACGAGCTATGAAAGATGCGTACCTATTAGGCCGTTGGGTATTCAAAATGTTTGTGGATAGAGAGCGGGAGTATCCGCATTACATTTTGCCCATGCTTTCAGAACCAACAGAGCAGATTGCACCCTTGCAGGTATCAGAAGAGTTGGAACGGATGCATAAGATGATTGGTGATGTACATACTAAGATACCGTATACGATGAGCCAAGAGGAACGGAAGGCGCATAATCGGGAATGTCATCGTGAAGGAACAGCTGTCATTCGGCAAGATACAGTGGACTATGAAGTGGAGGAAACGGAACAATGTTTACGAGAGGTACAAGCTATGGCATTTGTAGAGGAGGAGAAACAGCCTCTGACGGATGAACTACAAAATGGCATGGCATCACTGTGTTCCGTGGTAGATTCTATGCGGACGACTGCGAATGAAGGAAGACAGGACATGACGACGGGAGAACTGGTGAGTAAAGTAACACAGCCTCAGGTTGAGTTAGAGCCTATGAATGATGTGGAAGTGGATGATTTTATCGATGACGATTTTGTACAACGTCGAGTGGTATCACCATGGTATTCGTTGCGAGAGGAATCGAAGGGCTTGTGTCGCTTGTTAGCACGTATGTTAGGGGATCGGTATTATAAAATTTCTCATATTATAGAGCATGATTACCAGATTGTATTTACAATAAAAGGTGATATCAGTCATGGTTCTTATAAGGTATATTATAAAAAGAATGGCACTATCTCAAAAGTTATGCAAGAAGATTCTATGGTAGATGATGAAATCGATGCAGTCATTATGGGGTTAGAAGGTGCTTCTGTTTACAAGGATACCCATGAAAGTGTACAATCTACAGGTAGCACATCGACTATGCGATCCAAACGATCAAACCCGGTTCTACCACCACAGAGCCAAGTGCAGGATGTAGGCAATATAGGAGAAGCCTTCTTGAGTGTGAGGGTTCCTTTAGAGGGTATTCAAAGTTATATGAAGTGGATTGAAAGGGAATTACAAAAGGTGCAAATCCGTATTGCCAAACTAGAACGAGGGCAGTTTTATATACGGACCACCTTTGTAAAAGGAAACCAAGTGGCTGTGTTTAATTTGTATTATAATAGAATGGGAATGGTGACGAGTACGATTCCATTGGAGTCGAAATCAACAAGTATTACTTTTATTGAAGAAGTATTAGATATTATCAATCCATCACAGCCTCTAGTGGAGGAGGCCATGGGAATCCAATGTGAAAGTGAGTGAAGTTTCTACAAGAAATCCTTGACAATAGGGCACTTATGCCGTATACTAATTGAGTATTAACAAGTAGAAACCATCCGTTTCTCACCTGATGTCATGAAATGTTGGGTACAGATAGTTACAAACTATGCTCGGGTGGCGTTTTGCCATCCGATTTTTTTATCCCTTTGGAGGTGACTAGTATTAGCAAAGATACACCGCGTATTAATGAAGAGATCCGTGCTCGCGAAGTTCGTGTCGTAAGTGCAGATAATGATCAGTTAGGTATTATGTCTGTTCGTGATGCTTTAGCTATGGCAGAAGAACAACATTTAGATCTAGTGGAAGTAGCCCCTAATGGTAAACCACCAGTTTGTCGTATTATGAACTATGGAAAATACCGTTATGAGCAACAAAAACGCGAAAAAGAAGCAAAGAAGAAGCAAAAAACTTTCACATTGAAAGAAGTTAAGCTTCGTCCTCACATCGAAGATCATGATTTTTATGTAAAACTTAAAAATGCAGCTAAATTCTTAGGTGATGGTAATAAAGTTAAGGTAACGATCATGTTCCGCGGTCGTGAATTGAGCCACCCAGAATTGGGGCTTAATGTGCTGACTCGTTTTGCTGGTGAATTAACTGACCAAGCGGTTGTTGAAAAAGAAGCGAAACTAGAAGGCCGAAACATGACAATGATTTTAGCTAAAAAAGGTAATTAGGAGGAAGAATAATGCCAAAGATTAAAACTCGTCGCGCAGCGGCTAAACGTTTCCAAGTAACAGGTAGTGGTGAATTCAAACGTGCAAAAGCTTTCAAAAGCCATATTTTAGAGAAAAAATCTCCAGCACGTAAACGTAATCTTCGCAAAGCTACATTGGTTAGCAAATCCGACTACAAACGCGTAGTAAAATGCTTACCATACGCATAAGATGCAAATATTTTAGTAACATATAACGATATTGGAGGAATACAATAATGGCAAGAGTAAAAACAGGCGTAACAGCGCATGCACGTCATAAAAAAATCTTAAAATTAGCTAAAGGTTACCGCGGTACACGTTCTCGCTTATTCAAAAAAGCAAACGAATCCGTAATGAAAGCATTATACTATGCTCGTCGTGACCGTCGTGCTAAAAAACGTGAGTTCCGTAAATTATGGATCGCTCGTATCAATGCAGCAAGCCGTATCAATGGTTTATCCTACAGTCGTTTCATCGCTGGTTTAACAAAAGCTGGTGTTGAAATCAACCGTAAAATGTTGGCTGACTTGGCAGTACATGATGCAGCTGCATTCGC
>CAUQUX010000105.1:0-4796 GCA_963521235.1 uncultured Veillonella sp.
GCTGGCGATAGGAATTGAACCCACAACCTGCTGATTACAAGTCAGCTGCTCTACCGATTGAGCTACGCCAGCACACTTACATGTATTAGCATACATGTCTTTATGTAGTTTGTCAAGGACTTTTTCACTTCGTAGTGGTGTTCCTGACTACTTGTATATAATAACATACCTCTATTTGTAATGCAAGTGTTTTATTTAAAATTTTTTAACTTTTTTCAGAAAATTTTGTCATACCTCTCAAACAATGCATTATAACAACACTTTGGATAGAAATAGGTTCGTTCTTTATTACTTTTATTACTGACGTATCAAAAAATTTAGCCTTATCATATAGAGCTTACCGTTGCAGCAGTAGTATTTCATAACAAAATATGGTATACTGAACATATAAAAAGAAGAGCCATCAACGTTTGATCGGCGTTAGGCTCATCTCAAGAAACTTTGAAATGAAAATGTGCCTAACGTATTAAGGTGACCAGACCTTATTCGTTAGGCTTTTTCATTACTTATATAGTAAATCTAAAAGTGCTATGATTAGCATACAAATTTGTAGGGTTATAGGACAAAATGAGTTGGTTTTAATAGCGATGAGCCTAGTTATATACTAGGCTCATTGAATTTTAAAGTTGTTTTAAAAAACTTTGAGGTAGGACAAAATGAGTTGGTAAAAAGTCCGATACCCCTTGCAATTACTGTACTGCTTGATATTTAATTTTCCTAACTAGTAGATAGTTAGGAGGGTTGAATAATGAATCAGATAAAATGCATAAATTGTGGATTTTCTTGTCATAAATATGGAAAAACAAGAAAAGGAACTCAAAGATGGCAGTGTCCTGAATGTAAGACGGTTTTTACAAATGCAATTGATCGTACAACAAAGCACTTTCATCAATTTATTCAATGGTTGTTAAGCGGTAAAACAAAAGATGAAATGTCTATAAGTAGTCGCACATTTAGACGAAATACAGCTCAATTTTGGGAGATATGGCCTATGCCTCCTAAGGTAGAGGAGCATAAGGATATAGTATTTGTTGACGGCATTTATTTAGGGCGGAAAGCATGTGTATTAATATGTTGTGATGAGACACATGTATTGGGTTGGTATGTGTGTAGGTATGAGCATACAGCAGCATGGGAAGCTTTATTACAACAGATTGCTTCGCCCAATATAGTTGTCACTGATGGTGGTACTGGCTTCAAGAAGGCTTGTAAGAAAATCTGGAAAAGGACTAAGGTCCAAAGGTGTTTATACCATGTGTATTGCCAAGTTAAGAGATATACGAGATCTAGGCCAAAAACATTGGCTGGAATAGAGCTATATGTACTAGCAAAGGATCTATTGACTATACATACAGAGGAAGAAATTAAAGCGTGGGAAGAGCGATTACAGAACTGGTCTAACAAGCATAAGATATTTTTAAGTGAAATGACGCAAGATGAATATGGCACATTACGCCCTAAACATGAGAGATTGGTAAAAGCAGAATGATCTCTTTGGCAGTTAGTAAAGCAGGATGTATTGTTCACCTATCTTAAAGATACATTAGCTAATGAAAGCGCGTTACCAGCTACGAATAATAGAATAGAAGGTGGCATTAATGCGCAATTAAGGGCTATGTTACGAGACCATAGAGGGTTATCTATCGAGCGTAGAATAAAAGCTGTTTTTTGGTGGTGTTATATGCATTCTCCACACCCACTTCCATATGATGAGATTATTAAGGCGATGCCAACAGATAAAAGTATAGCCAAAATATATAAAGAAATGTCAGAAAGACAAACTCTAGAGGAAGAAATACCTACTTGGGGAGATGCAATTGTCTGGAGTGATCTACATAATTATGACATGTCTTTGACAAAAAACTGGGATTAGTCTACCAACTCATTTTGTCCTATAACCCAATTTGTATCAATAACGATAATATTGCAAGCGTCTTCATAGTATCACCTCCCTCCTATAATGTAGGAAGAGATGAACCTAACAATACGTTAATAGCCCTTCTTATATTAGTATACCACAAATTTATCAAATCGTTAATTTTTAATAATTCAGAATCTATAGAGAATGCAGTTACGAGTAGTAGTCTTATGGCATTCCCTTACTGACTAAATTGCATAAACACAAGAAGAGCACGGCGTGCTCCTTCCCTAAGAACGCCATTTTGGATAGAAATAGTGTGGCGTTCTTTATTACTTACCTATCGGTAATACAAGAAGACCGCAATATACCCCCGAAGAAACATCATGAAATGCCGTTTCTGAGGGGGTGTATTGCGGTCTTCCCTTTAACCAATATTCAGTTAAGAACGCCAACTATTTCATAGCCGAAACAAGTTCGCTTTTCTTTTGGTTGGATAGTAATATTTCTCTGACGAATTTATCATCTAATGTAAACAACAAATAGGTATGTTCTAGCTCCGGATGGCGATAACCATAGACTACGCCTTTGGTGCTATCATGATGATTAGCAGGTTCTTCAAAATCTGGCACTCCGTAGAGATAGAGCAGTAAGTATTTAGAATCTCCTAATGAAATGCCGCGTTTCGTCGTACCAAGCGATGAGTTGATCATGACACGAGTGATTTCGTGTTCCTTGTTATATGCGATAACTACATCCTTATAGCCTAAAAATTCCTGACCGTACAACTTCCCTCTTTCTTCCCAAGATCGGTTAGGATCATTGGTAAATGTGTCACCTAATCGGTAACCCATCAAAGAGAAATCTGACTCCGTCATGGTATTTGGCTTAAACGTTTCTAATGTAGTGGCTGGTATAGCAAAACGAGGCCAGTCTTGACCCGTAATCATTCCCATATGTGTCACTTTACTATCTTTCAATGAAAGCCACACATACCCCACAGAACTGTTAGAACCTGCTAAAGAGTCACTAGTATAAGTATTCTTCACTAATTGTGAAAACTCCTCCTTTTGCATATAACTTTTTTTGTTTTTTGTTATAGTTTTTTCTTCGCCAAACGTACCTCGATATAGCCATAACAATGAACCATCTTTATTATCCCGCCACATAGCCTGCGGTGCCCCCCAAGCAAAGAGCACTTCGCTACGTGTGGCACCTACATGCACATCTTCATGTAAGAAGATCGTAGGCTTATCCGTCCACCATAGGTCGATAGGATATTTTGGCATTTTATTTTGTTTCGTAGCTTTACTATCCTTTGCCGATGTCTTAGTCCCATCATCGGTTGTATGGGTTCCTTTGCCCTCAGCGGTACTATCCTTCGATACCTTCGATGTATCTGTTTTACGTTTCTCCATCGATACATCTGCACTTCGTTTGTCATCGGTCACAGCCCCTTCAGACTTCAACTCCTTTGATCCTGCACGATCAAGAACTACCTGTGCTTCTGTTGGTCTAGTTTTACTAGTAGCCTGCGCTGAACTGTTTGGGGTAGCACCTACACTATCGTTAGCAGCGTCAACAGCACTCTCTGTCGATACCCTGTCCAAAGTATTCTCTACACCATCGCTAGTAGCACTAACGGAATCCTCATCAGTATCCACATCTTTACTGTCATCAGATTCTATCGTATCCTTTGCATCCCTATCAGTCGATTCCTTTTTATGGATAGCCTCTAACTTCTCTTTCAGTACGTCTACATCTGGAAATACCCAAGGTTCACGTTGCTTTGCTTCCACACGAGCTTTCGCTTCTTCTTTAAGAGCATTCACAAATGTGTCCGTAATGACAAGGGGCGGTATACGTTTCGCCGTGAAAGTAGTCCCCACTAATTCTAGTTCTTCGGCTTCCCCTTCCACAAAGGACGCTTTTTTCTCTTGTAAAAACTTACGCAGCGCCAAGTCTTCCGCCACATGGTCTGGTGTTAGATCAAGGGTCACAGATCCTACGGTCACCTTCCGCTGCGCAGTGGTTCCCGTAGCCTTCGTTTCTACTACAGATTTTCCTTGCACCGCATCTACTGTTTCTACTTTCTTTTCAGTAGCACCTTTCTCAGCGGCAACCACCTCAGCCTTCTTGTTTACGGCATTCCCACCGGCGTCTTGCTCAGAAACAACAGATTCTGCCTTTTTATGTATAGTACTGCCACTAGTATCCTCGCCTAGTGCAACCTGCGGTTGTAACCCCACCATGCCAACTAATGCCATAGCCGCCAAGGTAGCTTTCCACTTAGTTTTCATGATTACGTCGCTCCTCTAATTTTTCTTTCACCCATGCAATCCACGGTGAAAGCCCTTCCTCCTGGGTGCAACTCACTTGAAAGATAGGCACACCTGGTTGCAGGGAATTAATATCTCTAATAGCCTCATCCATTTTAAATGGTACATAAGGCAATAAATCTACTTTATTTAATAGGACTGCTGAAGATTCTTTGAAAATCAAAGGATACTTCAGTGGTTTATCTTCTCCTTCCGTGATAGAAAGGACAGTGACTTTCATATCTTCACCGATGAAAAATTCTGCTGGGCATACCAAATTGCCTACATTTTCAATGATGATGACATCTAACGCATCCAAATCCAATTCCGCGATAGCCTCGCGAATCATATTCGCATCTAAATGGCAACCACCAACGGTGTTAATTTGAATGACTGGCACTCCTGTGGCATGAATGCGCTCCGCATCCTTATCCGTGAACAAATCGCCTTCGATCACAGCAATGCGATACTCCTTAGATAAGGTTTGCAACGTCGCCTCTAAGAGTGATGTTTTCCCCGCCCCTGGAGAGCCTAATAAGTTCATCACCAAAATGCCTTTATTCTTAAATTGTTGTTGTAGTGTTTCTGCAATGGCATCATTTTTTGCCAATACATTTGTC
>CAUQUX010000106.1:0-4768 GCA_963521235.1 uncultured Veillonella sp.
TGTAGTAGACGCTGACTACACTGTAGTTGACGAAGACAAAAAATAATAAGAAGGGACATAGGTAATGGCTCGTGATTATTATGACGTCCTTGGCGTCAACAAAAATGCATCCCAAGATGAAATTAAGAAAGCCTTTCGTAAGAAAGCACGTCAATACCATCCAGACGTAAATCGAGACAATCCAGAAGAGGCAGAAAAGAACTTTAAAGAAGTGAATGAAGCCTACGAAGTCTTGTCTGATGATACGAAAAAAGCACAATATGATCAATATGGTCATGATGCCTTTACTGCTGGCGGAGGTAACTCCGCTGGTGGCTTTGGCGGTGGTTTCGGTGGAGGTGGATTTGGCGGCTTCGGCGGTGGCGGCGGATTTGAAGATATTTTTGGTAATATCTTTGACATGTTTGGCGGCGGTGGTGGCCGTGGTCAACGTGGTCCAGAACGTGGTGCCGATTTACGCCAAGACGTACGCATTTCTTTCCGTGATGCTGTATTTGGAACAACGATGAAAGTCAATGTACAGCGCCATGAAGAGTGTGATCATTGTCATGGTACAGGTGGTGAGCCTGGTTCTAAAGTAGAAACATGTCCAAACTGTCATGGTTCCGGTCAAGAAGCTGTCATTCAAAATACCCCATTTGGACGTATGCAAACGGTTCGCACATGTTCACGTTGTGGCGGACAAGGTAAAATTATTGAAAAACCTTGTAAAGTATGTCGTGGACAAGGACAAGCTATCAAACGTCGTGATATAGAAATCAAAATACCAGCTGGTGTCGATGATGGTGCACGCCTTCGTGTATCCGGAGAAGGGGAACCTGGTACATTAGGTGGTCCTAAGGGTGATTTATATGTGTATATCTCTGTAGCTCGTGACAAAGAGTTTGAACGCAGTGGCAATGATGTTGTGTTACGTCAAACTATCTCTTTCTCACAAGCTGCACTAGGTGCTACTATACAAGTTCCTACTTTAGAAGGTAAAGTAGAATTGAAAATCCCTGAAGGTACACAAACTGGTACTGCTTTCAGAATTAAAGGACAAGGTGTTCCGTATTTACGTCAACCAAGCCAACGTGGTGATCAACACGTAGTTGTCACTGTGGAAACACCTAAAAAATTGACAGATAAACAACGTCAATTATTAGTTGAGTTTGCTGCAGAAAACAAAGAAGATGTAAATACTTTGAAAGTGAATAAAAGCATATTAGAAAATTTAAGTGATAAGGTGAAACAGTTATTTTGCCAAGATTAAACCTTGGTAAGTAAGGAGTCATCTATGAAATGGATAGAAATATCCATTACTGTAGAAGTGGCAGTCATTGATGAAATGGCTGCCATTTTTAATGATATAGAGAGTAATGGATACATAGAAGAAACAATAGAAAATAACCCCAACTTAAGCCGTGTGACCATCTATTTAGGCGTAGACAAAGATGAGGAGCAGTGGAAACAGATCATAGAAACAGCATTACAAGTTGCTAATATTTCCTATAGTGATATGGTAAGTAAAACTGTAGACGATGAGCAATGGTATCATAGTTGGCAACAATATATTATGCCTACGAGATTGTTACCAGACTTGGTGATTTGTCCCGCTTGGCAAAGCTATGATGCCTCTACAGATCCACTCGCTACAGAACAAGATGTGGTAATAACCATGGATACAAAGCTTTCTTTTGGCACAGGAGACCATGAAACTACGAGAAACTGTGCCACTTTATTAGGCAAATATATACACCGTATTCCCACAGATTTGAGCCAACAGGTTTGCCTAGATATTGGTACTGGTACAGGTATTTTATTACTAGCAGCCCATCATTTAGGGATACCTAACCTAGTGGGCATTGACTTAGAAGAGGAGGCAGCTATACAGGCGAAGGAAAACTGTGAAAATAATGGTATTGAGGCAACCATCATTCATGGCAATTTAAGCGATGACTTTCACGGTAAAGCTCATCTTATACTAGCGAATTTAACAGTAGATCCTCTAAAAATTTTATTGCCTATGATTAGGGAAAAACTACACGATAATGGTATACTAATAATAAGTGGTATTGTGGACGATCGGTATGATGAAATTATGCCGTATATTACTAACCACTGGACTATTATCGAAGAAATGGTTGAGGGCCCTTGGCATACCTTTGCCTTGGCATAAGATAGGAAGTATATGAAAAAAATATTTATTGATGGCATTATAGATGAAAGTATCCAGTTACCTGCAGATACAGCACATCATCTCTTTCATGTATTGCGCCATTCTAAAGAGGAACCTTTTATTGTGAGCAATCATGAAGGGCATACAGGTGAATTTGTGCTAATATCTGAGGAATCAGATATATATATGGCGAAACGATTACGTACCATTGACGTGTCTACATCAGCTACGAAAGTAGTGTTAATTCAATCCTTTTTGAAAGGCGATAAATTCGAGTTTTTATTGCAAAAGGCTACGGAATTAAATGTTCATCACATCTACGGTGTATCTTCGGCCCATTGTGTGGCTAAATATGATGCTAAAAAATTAAACGCTAAAAAAAGTAGATGGGAAAAAATTATTATAGAAGCAAGCCAACAATGTGGTCGCCCTGATGTACCTACATTGACGGTAGAACAATCACTTTCAGAGGTACTGCAAAGCTTACAGTCTGATGAGGGAGTTCTCTTGTTAGGTGCCTATGAACGAGAAGATGACAAGACGATCAAAGATATTTTACAAATACAGTTACATACTAATTCATACCATACCATAGCCATTTGCATTGGTCCTGAAGGTGGTTATAGCCCTACTGAAATGGAACTATTGGAATCCTGTGGAGGCCATAAGGTTAGCCTAGGAGCCACTATATTACGAGCTGAAACAGCAGCATTAAGTGCTGTGAGTATGATTCAATATGAATTACTAGATTAGGAGTCTCATGAAGACAGTTGCATTTACTACCTTAGGGTGTCGTGTCAATCAATATGATACGGATGCCATGAAAGGTTTATTTATAAAAGCAGGATATACGCCTGTTGGTTTCGATGAAGAAGCCGCTATTTACGTGATTAATACTTGTTCTGTAACAAATATGGGAGAGAAAAAATCACGCCAATTAATTCGACAAGCAAAACGCCGTAATCCAGAAGCATTTATCGTAGTCACAGGCTGTTATGCCCAATTGGCGCCAGAAGTAATTTCTACCATCGATGGGGTTAACCTTGTCATCGGTACGGCAAACCGGAATAAAATCGTAGAATTAGTAGAAAACATTCCATCTACAGAAGAACAGATTTCCATCGTTCGTAATGTGATGGAAGAGTCTACCTTTGAAGAAATGCCTTTATTTGGCAATGAAATTGAAAAATGTCGGGCTTTCATGAAGATACAAGAAGGATGTAATAATTTCTGCTCCTTCTGTATCATTCCTTATACACGAGGAAAATTAAAGTCTAGAAAAATTGAAGATATTGTAGAAGAAGCAAAACGTCTAGTTGCCTATGGATATAAAGAAGTAGTGCTCACCGGAATACATCTCGGTAACTATGGTATTGAACTACCTGAGCGACCAACCTTAGGCCGTGTTGTGCGTGAATTATTGACCATTGACGGCTTAGAACGCATTCGCTTTGGTTCTATTGAGTCTGTAGAAGTATCGGAAGAATTAATCGAGTTAATGGCAACGAACCCTCGAGTATGCCCTAATTTACATCTTCCTTTACAAGCTGGTTCAGATCCTGTGTTGAAAGCTATGAACCGTCACTATAATTTGCAACAATACAAAGATTTAGTGAAGTATTTGCGTAGTCGGATTCCAAATCTGTCCATTACGACAGATATTATCGCCGGATTCCCAGGGGAAACAGACGAATTATTCGAGGAAACCATGCGTACAGTCAAAGAAGTTGGTTTTACGCATATCCATGCCTTCCCATATTCTATTCGAGAAGGTACGCCAGCTGCTAAGATGGAAGAGCAAGTTCCAGAAGCTGTGAAAAAGACCCGTGTCGCTCTGTTAAATCAACTTGGCAAGGAAGGTTTCAAAGCCTATGCCAACCGTTTCCTTAACCAACCAGTTAAGGTTCTCATCGAACAATGCGATGACTTTTACTATTATGGATTAACCAATGAATATGTACATAGTAAAATACCTAAACAAGAGTACCAATTCAATATAGGGGATATTGTAAGCGGTAAAGTAACAGAAGTACATAGTGATGTGGTGTTAGTGGAGATTTAGAACTAATTTACTACGAGATTCATCATCCAACGGATGAAAGTGTTGGAAAACATCTGAGTGTGAGTATATCAATATTTTTAGAAAGAAATATGGACTACATAGAATGTTTTTGATATAGTTAATATCATAGTATGTAAGTATCATACAGTATATAAGAAAGGGGATTCCCATGAAAGAAGATTGCTTGTTTTGTAAAATTATTAATAAAGAGATTCCAGCTAATATTGTATTAGAAAATGACAAGTTCTTGGCATTCCATGATATTGCTCCAGTAGCACCTGTGCATGTGTTGATCATTCCTAAGAACCATGTATCTAATATTGCTCATTTAAACGAAAATAATGAAGCCTATGTGGAAGGTATTTTACCATTCGCTAAATTGGTAGCAAAAGAATTAGGTCTTGCTGCGGATGGATACCGTTTAACATTAAATACTGGCGCTAAAGCAGGTCAAACTGTATTCCATTTACATGCACATTTATTGGGCGGTAAAGAATTAGGTTGGCCAAATATTGACTAATCTAGGAGGAACAAGTGTCAATAGAACA
>CAUQUX010000107.1:0-4767 GCA_963521235.1 uncultured Veillonella sp.
AAAGGAAGTAAACGAAATATGTGGGAGGTACTATGTTAAAAGTCATGACCATATTTGGGACACGTCCTGAGGCAATAAAGATGGCACCAGTTGTTAAGGCTTTGGAAGCAGCGCCTGATATGGAGTCTATTGTTACGGTAACGGCGCAGCATAGAGAGATGTTAGATCAGGTGTTGCATTTGTTTTCTATAACACCTAATTATGATTTAAATATTATGAGTCAAGGGCAGACTTTATATGATGTCACTTGCCGTGCTTTGATGGGATTGCAAGAAGTATTGAAAGAAGCAAAACCTGATGTGGTTCTTGTCCATGGTGATACGACGACTACTTTTGTGGGGGCTCTAGCGGCATTCTATGAAGGGATTCCTGTAGGACATGTGGAGGCAGGTCTTCGGACTGGTAATATTTACTCTCCATTCCCAGAAGAAATGAATCGTAAATTGACAGGAGCTATCGGAACATATCATTTTGCACCGACAACAACGTCGGAAGCGAATTTATTAAAAGAAAATATTAATCCAGATCACTTGTATGTAACGGGAAATACGGTTATCGATGCGTTGCAAACTACAGTGAAGGAAGACTACACATTTACTGAAGAGTTGTTGAATGAGATAGACTATGTGAATCAAAAGGTCATTTTAGTGACTACCCATCGTCGTGAAAATTTAGGCGATCCTATGCGCAATGTGTATGAGGCGATTCGGGATATTATTAGTGAACATACTGATGTAGAAGTAATATTCCCTATGCATAAGAATCCTAAAGTGCGCAGTATTGTGCAGGAGGTACTGGGTGATATGCCACGAGTACATTTGATTGAACCGCTAGAGTACGAACCATTTGCAAATTTGATGGATCGCACCTACCTCATTATGACAGATTCTGGAGGCATTCAAGAAGAGGCGCCGTCCCTAGGCAAGCCAGTATTGGTACTTCGTGATACGACAGAACGTCCTGAAGCGGTCCAAGCAGGTACGGTAACATTGGTAGGCACTGATAAAGCCAGCGTATATGCAGCTGCTAAAGAATTGATTACCAATGAAGAGACCTATGCGACTATGTCAAATGCGGTTAACCCTTACGGAGATGGCTTGGCATCAGACCGCATCGTACAGGCATTGCGATATGAATTCTTTGAAAACCAAGAAAAGCCATCTTCTTTTGGGAATGAATAGGATAACCATGCATTCTAGGTATAATCAAGTTGATATCTACTTTCAATGGCTGTCATGCCATGCTAATATAAGAATTTCGATGCAAATTGTAACTATAGTTTTCATAGATATAAAATTTATATATTATTAAAACTGTTACCATCAGTGGTATAATTTACAATGTTAGCAGTAGGTGAGGTGTGGCTATGGAGAAACAAAAATCGGATCTATGGATGGCTATTTCAAAAGCATCGACCACAGGATTTACCATACTTTGTTCTATCGGTATCTGTATGGGTCTAGGATATACTGTTGACCACTACGTAGGAACACATCCTTGGGGATTGTTGCTAGGTGGGCTATTAGGTGGATTTCTAGGACTGTATGGTGTCATACGTCAATGTATGTAAGGAGACTGTATGAAAGAATATATCACCTATATCAAAAGTCATTGCCGATGGATACTTTCAGTGGCTATACTTGGTACCGTTGTGTTATGGCTAGCAGATTGGACTCAGCACCTTACGGGTTGGCTATGGGGAATTATGACATACTTTATCTATTTCTTGTATTTAGCCTTGCAAACCTATAAGATGAAAGACGCCACCTTAGAAGATGTGAAACGCCGAGTTTGGGTTGGTGTTATGAGTCGGTTTAGCTTAATTGTATTCTTAGTAGGTATAAGTACACAAATACCCTCTATTTCTATGAAAGGTGTGTTAGGTGGAATCTGTGTGTTTGTTCCTATGCAATATATTGAGTATAGTATGTATGTACGCCAACGTATTAGGTAATCATCTATGTGAAAGGGGGTGGAAATATGGAGTTACATGCAGGGCATCATCATGTTGTTCAATGGATGGGAATATCCTTTAATATGGATACACTGTATATGACGTGGTTAGTAATGGCTATCATCATTGCTATTACATTGTTAGCTACGCGATCTCGAGCCATGGTACCACGAGGTGTACAAAATGTAATGGAAAGCGTATTAGAAGGGTTGACTGGTCAGTTTAAAACTAACTTAGGCAATCAGTGGAAATTTTTAAGTTCTATACTATTTACGTATTTTCTATTTATTTTGGTAAGTAATGAGTTGGGATTGATTCCAAGTCCGCATATCTTGGCATCACCAACAAATGACATTAATACTACCTTGGGGTTGGCCATTTCAAGTTCAATTCTTGTATGGATTGTGGGCTTGAAGGTGAAAGGAATTGGCTATTTCAAACACTTTATACAGCCATTTAAATTATTTATTATCATCAATTTAATGGAGGAAATAGCAAAACCAGTCACATTAGCATTCCGTTTGTTTGGTAACATACTAGCGGGAGAAATTCTATTAGAATTATTATATGCATTGGTACCCTATGTACTTCCTATCGTATGGTTAGCCTTTAGTCTAGCAATCGGTATTATTCAAGCATTTATTTTTGCCATGCTCGTTACCTCATATTTGGGGATGACAATTGGAGATGGACATTAATAGTTTAGGAGGAAATCATAATGGAATTATTATTAGCAAAAGCGTATGTATTGGTTGGTTCTGCCATTGGCGCTGGTTTAGCAATTGGTTTAGCTGCGATTGGCGCAGGTATTGGTGACGGTCTTGTATCTGGTAAAGCATTGGAAGGTATGACTCGTCAACCAGAACAATCTGGTAAATTGTTCACAAATATGTTAATTTCTGTAGGCTTGATCGAAGCGGTGCCTATTATCGCAGCAGTTATCGCGATTGTATTAGTGTTCGCAAACCCATTGGTAGACTTACTTAAATAATAGACATTAGCTAAGAGGAGGTATGACCGTTGGTAGATTTAAACGGCACACTCGTACTTCAGATTTTAAACTTTATCGTGCTAGTGTTGATTTTAGCAAAGTATGCGTATAAACCATTGCTACAAACCATGGAAGAACGTAAACGTCGCATTGAGAATGATCTTACCAGTGCAGAACAAGCTAGAGAAGAGGCGGCTGCGTTGAAAGCTGAATATACAGCGCAATTGCAAGAAGCTCGTAAAGAAGCACAAGGAATTATCGAAACGGCGAAACAACAAGCAGAAGCAGAATCACAAGCACAAATCAAAGAGTTACGAGCTCAACTAGTGAAAGAAAAAGAAATTGCCCGTCAAGAAATTGAACGGGAACGGGAAAAAGCAATGCAACAAATCCGCGCAGAAGTAGTGAATTTGTCTGTAGAAGTGGCTAGTAAGTTATTGGCAAAAGATTTATCCAGCGCAGATAATGTAGCTCTTGTAGAGGATACCATTGCAAAACTTGATAGTACAACTATAAGGTCGTGATACGATGAGTGTAGAAAGAATTGCAGAAACATATAGCTCCGCTATATTTGAATTAGGACAGGAAGCCGGTCTGTTACCACAATTTGATACAGATCTTTCCTATGTGCAAGAATTATTTTCCACCCATGAGGAATTACGCCAAATTTTAATCAATCCTATGCTAGAAGTGGCTGGAAAAAAGAAAATTTTAACACAAATTTTTAGCGATGAAGTCCATCCATTGATTATGAACTTTCTCTATGTCATGGTGGATCGCCGTCGCAGTCCATACATTATGGAAACAGCCCGTGCGTATGTGAAACGATCCCGTGAAAGTCGCGGTATCTTAGAAGCAAAAGTGACTGTCATTGAGCCACTTTCAGAGGCAACACGTCAGCAAGTATTACAAAAATTGCAAGAGATAACAGGAAAAGAATGCGTCATTGAAGAACATGTGAATCCTGCTATCTTGGGCGGTATGGTCATTCAAGTGGGAGACACTCGGATTGATGGAAGTATGGCTAGACGATTGGAAGAATTGAAAAAATCATTGCTTAATGCAAGTACCAATAAGATTGGGGTGAATGGTTAATTATGAAAATGACGCCTGAAGAAATTACTGCCATTATTAAACAGCAGATTCAGGACTATAATGTTGAATTAAACGTAGATGACGTAGGAACTGTTCTGGAAGTAGGGGACGGTATTGCGCATATCTACGGTCTTGAAAAAGCCATGGCTGGCGAATTGTTAGAGTTACCTCATGGCGTATATGGCATGGTACTCAATTTAGAACAAGATAATGTAGGCGCCGTTCTCCTAGGTAATGACTTCTTGATTAAAGAAGGTGATGAAGTGCGCCGTACAGGCCGCATCATGCAGGTTCCTGTAGGAGATGGCTTAATTGGTCGTGTTGTGAATGCACTAGGTCAACCTATCGATGGAAAAGGTGACATTGTGGCAGAAACACATCGTCCTGTAGAATATCCAGCACCTGGTATTGCAGATCGTAAATCTGTATTTGAACCAATGCAAACTGGTTTGAAAGCCATTGATGCGATGGTGCCAATTGGTCGTGGTCAACGGGAGTTGATCATCGGTGACCGTGGTACTGGTAAAACAGCCATTGCTATCGATACAATCTTGAACCAAAAAGGACAAGATGTCATCTGTATCTATGTAGCGATCGGTCAAAAAGAATCTACGGTAGCTCGTGTAGTACAAAAATTAGAAGAAGCAGGAGCTATGGAGTATACCATCGTCGTATCTGCAGGTGCTTCTGAAGGGGCTCCTATGCAGTACTTAGCACCATATTCTGG
>CAUQUX010000108.1:0-4750 GCA_963521235.1 uncultured Veillonella sp.
GAAGTTTTTTCAGCTTCTTGGATACCAAGACGGTCAAATGTCTCTTTAATATCATCTGGAACTTCGCTCCAGTCTTCTTTCATATCAATTTTAGGTTTTACATACGTCACGATATCTTCCACATTTAAGGCGCTAATATCTGGCACCCAATTAGGAACATCTAATTGATTGTAAATTTCAAGAGATTTTAAACGGAACTCTAACATCCATTGTGGCTCATTTTTGTTAGCCCATATTTCACGAATGATATCTTCTGTTAAACCAGCTTCTGATTTATAGGAGAAATCAAATTCATTACGAATGTCATAGACGCCGCGATCCATCTCCTCAATTTGAGTTTTCTTTCTCGCTTCCATGAGATCCTCCTATACTAAATTTTTGTATGCGTCGTAGCCTTTTTCTTCGATTTCACGAACTAATTCAGGGCCACCAGTTTTTACAATACGACCATCGATTAAGATATGCACGTAATTTGGTTGTAACTTTTGAAGAATTTGGTTGTGGTGAGTAATAATTAGCACCGCATTGTCTTCATTATGGAAACGGTTCACACCTTCCGATACGATACGAACAGCATCTACGTCAAGACCAGAATCAGTTTCATCAAGAATAGCCAATTTAGGATTTAAAATGGACATTTGAAGGATTTCATTTTTCTTTCTTTCACCACCAGAGAAACCTTCGTTCACATAACGGTTAGCGTAAGAAGTATCGAAAGATAATTCTTCCATTTTCGCTTTCAATTCTTTTTTGAAAGCCAAGGCCCGTACATTTTCACCAGTAATTGTATTTTTAGCGGTACGGATGAAGTTTTCTACTGTAATACCAGGTACAGAAATTGGATGTTGGAAAGACATGAAAATGCCTTTTTTCGCACGTTCGTTAACAGCTTCTTCTGTGATATTTTCGCCGTTAAATACGATAGAACCTTGAGTCACTTCATAAGCAGGGTTGCCCATGATAACATTTGCCAATGTAGATTTACCAGCACCATTAGTGCCCATTACTACATGGATTTCACCTTTATTAATTGTTAAATTGATGCCCTTTAAGATTTCTTTCTCTTCAATAGAGGCACGTACATTGTCTACGCGAAGTAATTCTGCCACGTATGTCACTCCTTATCAAATAAGCTACTATATACAAACGAAGACTAGTTAGGTCTTAGCATATTTTGAATACCGTAAAAAAACGGATTCCACCAAAGTGTAATCCGCTGTCATATTCATAGCATGAGAACGCCACTTTGGCTTAAATCTAATTTAGTAAATATACTATGTATATTATACTGTGTATAGACTCGAACCGCAAGCTAATTTCTACTATTTTACTATGATTTTGATGATATATTAACATACCATCTATTCATTTATAGCATATTGAAATTTAAATTCTCCACCAAGAGACTCAACAATACCTATTATACCGAATTTTCTCAATATTGTAAATGCTATTCCCGTATTTTTTTAGGGATATACGCTGACTAATTATAAGCCAGCGAAATCCAAGGTAGCAAAATAGTCATCTAATGTTTCTGCACGACGAATTTGTGTGACACTACCATCTTCATTAAGTAACAATTCTGCAGATCGCAATTTACCATTGTAATTGAACCCCATAGCATGACCATGCGCACCAGCATCATGAATCACAATGCGGTCTCCCATATCAATTTTTGGCAATTGACGATCGATGGCAAACTTATCATTATTTTCACATAACGATCCCGTTACATCATAGGTCATATTAGCAGGCTCATTTTCTTTACCCATCACCGTGATATGATGGTAAGAACCATATAAAGCGGGACGCATCAAGTTAGACATACAAGCATCTAAACCAATGTAATGTTTGTAAATATCTTTTTTATGAATCGCAGTTGCCACTAAATAGCCGTAAGGACCTGTGACCATACGACCGCACTCGTATGCCAGTTGAATTGGGCTATGACCATTTCCTACAATTAGACGATCGTATGCTTCTTTTACGCCAGCACTTAACACTTTGTAATCCACCGGTGTTTGTTCTGGTTTATACGCCACGCCGATACCACCACCAAGGTCAATGAAAGATACTTCTACTCCAGTTTGTTCTTTCACACGCAACGCTAGGTTAAACATCAATTCAGCGGTGCCTACTAAGCCATCAATATCTAGTTCGTTGGATACCACCATCGTATGTAAACCGAAGTTCGTAATCCCTTTTCCTTTTAAGTACGTAATAGCTTCCATGATTTGGGCTTCCGTCATGCCATATTTCGCTTCCTCTGGAAGGCCGATGATGGTATTACCACCTTCTTTTAAAGAACCTGGGTTGTAACGGAAACAAAAACGATTTGGCAACTCACCATGTTGTTCCAAGTACGCAATGTGCGTAATATCGTCCAAATTGATGATGGCCCCTAGGTCCATCGCTTTTTTGTATTCTTCGTAGGGCGTATCATTGGAGGAGAACATGATGTCTTCGCCTGTGATGCCTACCTTCTCACTCAAAATTAGTTCTGCCATAGAGGAGCAATCTGCTCCAATACCGATTTCTTTCATCATTTTCATAATATATGGATTTGGGGTTGCTTTCACAGCAAAATATTGTTTGAACCCTGGTGCCCAACTGAAAGCATCTAAAAATGCGCGCATGTTATCCATAATGCCCTTCGCATCATAAATATGGAATGGCGTTGGATATTGGGCGATAATCGTTTCTAATTGTTCCTTTGTAAATGGTGTTGTCTTTGCGTTCATCATAACTCCTATATATCTTATACACCTTCCTACGGCCTTATACCATAGGAAGTAATTATTAACATCTTTAGTACTATGAAGTCACATATAGTCATTCTCTCATGTTTTAACTTGTTGTTACTACTTATTAAAGAGAAATTTGTATTACTTCCATACTAAAAGATTAGAAACTACTAATCCTTATGAGTTTTATGTAACTACTACATAAATACTGTACCGTATTGTAACATACATTCTATAGAATTGTAAAGATTCTATAGAATCTTAATTTGAATATTTCATTTAAAAATCCATTTTTATTTCTCTATTGAATCGTATTTTCTATAGTAGCCTGGTCGCAACCTATACTACATACATAACATATACAAAAGAAACGTACAGTATGCCCTCGAACAAACAGTAAAAATACCACAAGGAACGCAGTTACGTGTAGTAGCCCTTGCGGAGTTCCTTACTACATACACTACACAAGCAAAAAAAACGCAACATACATCCTTTCCCCAGAGGAACGCAGTTACGCGTAGTAGCCTTGTGGCAGTTCTTTACTAACTAAATACACTCAATACAGAAACGAGCAACATGTTCCTGAACAAACATTATGAAATACCGTTTGTGAAGGAATGTGTTGCTCGTTTCCCTTTGCCCGATTAAACATGACTGCCACAGACTAAATAGCAGAACAAGTGACGACTTAAAAAAGACTATCTTGTACTTTTTCTTCTCGTACCATTAATTGAGGGTTTTGTAGATTCACAATATCTGCAATGGTCATGTATGATCGATTCTTCCCTTCATTGGACTGCACAATAATTTTAGCTGTTCCAGCCTCTACTAATTGTCGATTCAATTTCATATCAATCGCATTGGCATCTTGGTTTTCATGATACATGACACATGTTTCGTGTCCATATTTCTGGGCTTTTTGCATCGCATGTCGTGCCCCACTGTCCCCTTCGCCTTCCGCATAGCTGGCAATCAACAATACAACTTTTGCAAACATTGCTTGCAAACGATCTCGATCGATATATCGTTTCGATTGTTCAAATCTAACATTGTTAGGCTCCTCACTGTATTCACTAATGAGTAACCCACCAGTTTCCACAATTCTTTGAGCCTCATTGGCATGTTCCTTAGGCAAGATTCTATGCACGGGAGATGGTAGTATGGCAACCGTTTTCCCTTGTTGTTTCATACATTCATCATGAGAAATCGTATCACACCCTTTGGCTAAACCACTAACAATGACCGCTCCTTGTTGTACTAACTGAGATACAATCGTCCGTTCTCGTTTCTCAATACTTTTATTAGGGTTAGTATGCCCGATGACAGCTACATTCTGATTTAAATTATGTAATAAGGACAGATTCCCTTTATAAAACAATAAATACGGTTTATCTCCATTCGCTTTCACATTTGAGTTAATCACAGGAAATTCATCATCAAAGAAGCATACAGCTCCGTCAATTCTGTGGTCCCAACTCGAATCTGCTTTCAAAGTCTCCACCATAGACATGACACCACTATGGTTACCTAGTATGCGCAATACATCTTCTTTTGTTGTATATGTTTTATGAAAGTCCGCCCTGGATTTAATAACACCTAGTGTTTGGGCCGCCCAAATTATATATCCTATTTCTGAAATTTTCATAGTTTCCTACCCTTACTATTTCTGTTTGACATTACTATATCTCTATTTTAACACATTAGAACTTCTTTCACGGTTACATGATGACGTTGCAGTTCACGAATCACGTCATGATTATCTTCATAAAAGCATAGTTCACAAGGCTGGCAGGAAAAAACATGACAAAAATATAGAATTGCCTCTTTGACATCCTCTGCACTTTTATTGCTATAACGAATGTGTTTATATCCCGTAATCCCATGAAAGTCCAATAATGCTTGAATACGTTTAGGATGTGCTGCCGTCCATAAAGCACACTGTGACACACCTTGTGTTGCCAAGACCTCGGCTATCGAATCATTCAAACGAGATACCTGCACATGGT
>CAUQUX010000109.1:0-4700 GCA_963521235.1 uncultured Veillonella sp.
GGACGATGACTATGCAAGAGATTGTAGTAGGCGGTTTATATCGTCATTTTAAAGGCATGTTATACTATGTCATAGACATTGCCATCCATTCCGAGACGGATGAACCTCATGTGGTATATCAACAGCTCTATGGAGAACGCAAAACCTTTGTGCGACCTTTGGTGATGTTCGCCAGCGAGGTGGACCATGAGAAATATCCAAATGTGAAGCAGAAAGATCGCTTTCAGTTGGTACATGGTTGGGATGAAGAGCAGCACTTGCGCTGAGGAGGACCGGATGGACAAGAAATATTTTTTCTTCGATATTGATAATACCCTAGCGGTTTGGCCCGATGGAACGATTCCTGAAAGTGCGCAGTACTCCTTGGAGTATTTGCAGGATACAGGGCATCACGTGGCGCTTGCTACAGGCCGTTTACAGGCCGATGCTATGCGTTTTGCCAAGATGGCAAAGACCCCGAACTTCGTGGCCGATGGTGGCTATAGCATTACGAAAGATTATGAAGTGCAATGGATGCAGGGTATGGACCGGGACCGCTGTGTGCAGTATCTTAAGTATTTAACAAGCCATAATGTGCCTTGGGGGGTCACACATAAAAACGAATTTGTTCGCATTACTCCCTATGAAAGTGTCCTAGCATGGGATCCGAAGTGGGAGAAGATAAAAAATGAAGTCGTACCAGACTTGGTACCTGAGGATATTGAACACTTTTACAAGGTCTATGCATTCATTACAGAAGAAGAGGAACAGCGCCGTGGCATCGTGCACATGACGAAGGATTTAATTCGCTATGGGGAAGGATGCATTTTGTTTGAACCTATGGATAAGGCCTATGGGATTCGGAAAATGATCGATGGCTTTGGTGCATCTTATCAAGATGTCATCGTATTCGGCGACGGCTATAACGACCTGTCCATGTTCCGACCAGACTGGCTGAACATTGCCATGGGGAATGGCCGTGATGCTCTGAAAGAAAAAGCTGACTATGTGACTGCATCTTGTTATGATGATGGAATTTATAAAGCATTGCAACATTTTGGTTTTATACCGAAGCAGTTTTAGTATGAATGAAGTAGATAGTATACTTTCATCATAACTATATGAAGCGGTTTGAACATCAAAATTAGTTATAGTATAATAAAGCGTAGATATATCGAAATGGGTCTTAAAAGGAGGACATACCATGGATTTAATTCAAAGTTTAAAAGAGCAAGCAAAAGGCTTGGGTAAAAAAATTGTATTGCCAGAATTCGAAGATAGCCGTGTGATCGAAGCAGCGGCTGCGATTTTGAAAGAAGGTTTCTGCGTGCCTGTATTGGTTGGTGCAGAAGATAAAATTCAAGCGGCAGCTACAGCAGCTGGTGTATCTTTGGAAGGTGCTGAAATCATCAACCCAGCTACATTCGGCGAATTAAACAAAATGGTAGATACATTTGTAGAATTGCGCGCGAAAAAAGGCATGACACCTGAAAAAGCACATGCTACTATGACTGGCGATGCATTATTCTTCGGTGCTATGTTAGTGCGTTTAGGTTTGGCTGACGGCATGGTAGCAGGTTCTGCTAGCCCTACAGCAAACGTACTTCGTGCAGCTATCCAAGTAGTAGGTACACAAGCTGGTTTGAAAACTGTATCCAGCTCTATGCTTGTGATTACTGATAAAAAAGAATACGGCGATGACGGTTTGTTAATCTTCTCCGATTGCGGCGTTATTCCTAACCCAACATCTGAACAATTGGCTGATATTGCTGAGTCCAGTGTTGGTAAAGCTCGTTCTGTGGCAGGCATGAAAGAGCCTCGCGTATCCTTCTTGTCTTTCTCCACAAAAGGATCTGCTTCTTCTCCAGAAGTTGATAAAGTGGTAGCAGCTGTAGAAGACTTGAAAGGCCGTAACGTTGACTTCGCATTTGATGGTGAATTGCAATTAGATGCGTCCATCGTTCCATCCGTAGCAGAACGTAAAGCTCCAGGATCTCAAGTAGCTGGTAAAGCTAATATCTTGATTTTCCCTGATTTACAAGCAGCTAACATTGGTTATAAATTAGTACAACGCTTTGCTGGCGCTACTGCAATTGGACCAATCATCCAAGGTTTGGCAAAACCAATCCATGACCTTAGCCGTGGTTGCTCCGTAAGCGATATCGTTGACCTTTGCGCGATTGCTGCAGTGGAAGCAAAATAAGTCGTCTCTGGTTACGTTATGTAGCCTGTGGCGTTTTAACTGAATAGGATAAAGGGAAGCCCATGGCATACTCCTTCTCAAACGGTATTTCATAATGTTTGTTCAGGAGCACGCCATGGGCTTCTTGTGTTTGTGTGATTCGGTCAGTGAAAAACGCCACAAGGCTACTACACCTAATGGCGTTCCTCAGGGAAGGAGTATGGTATAGGATAATAAAGAGGACTTGTTGAGGTGTTGTTAAGGGTTTTGTGTTATAATAAAAGTAATCAATAAAATTATCAATTAGGAGTTAATATGAAAGTTACCTATTTAGAACATAGTGGTTTTGTCATAGAAGAGGGCAAGCGGGCCTATGTATTTGATTACTGGAAAGATCCAGCCGGTGTGATAGATACATTAGTAGCACAAGGTTACGAGTTACATGTTTTTGTATCCCATATCCATCATGACCATTACGTGAAATCAATTTTCAAATATTTACCATATATACACAGTGTTTGGTACCATGAAGATGTACCAGCTTCGGGAGATATTTTCAAGGAATTACAGGAGACAGCAGGGGCTAAGCAAGATGCCGAGAAAGCTAGTTTGGTATTAGAAAGAATCAAACAAGGGTGTTCTAATCAAGGTCAAAATATGACAGAGGAACATCTAACAGAAGAATTGGTTCAACAAGTATTTTCCTTGCACTCCATGAAAGTAGGCGATACAGTAGAATCAGACAATCTGACTGTCACTATGTTTGGTTCCACTGATGAAGGCGGTTCGTTTTTAGTAGATACAGGTACGCATCGCATCTTTCACGCAGGAGATTTAAACTGGTGGCATTGGTCTGGAGATACGCCTGAGAATATTGCAGAGGCAAAAGCGCTAAAGGAGAAAGAATTCGCACCTCTAACAGGTTTGTCTGTGGATATTATGATGTTCCCTGTAGATGCTCGGTTAGAAGTAGCCCGCGAGTGGGGAGCCTTAGAAGTGTTAGGTATGATGAACACGAAACTATTTATTCCTATGCATGCCAACGGACCTATTTGGGTGCCATCGGACACATTCCGCCACACATACCCAAACCAACGTTGCTGGATTCCGGAACAACCGGGTGATGTGATAGAGGATGTGAACTAAATGACAGTGTGGTTACAACGTCATGGAGCAACGGCGTTACTAGTACTGATGAGTGTCATATTCTTAGTATCCTATCCTTTGCATAGAGATCCTTTCTGGGGTCTCATCACGCATATTTCAGGGGCCGCCATGATTGGTGGCTTAGCTGATTGGTATGCGGTGACAGCACTGTTTACGAAGCCTTTGGGGATTCCTTTCAAAACGGCGCTCATCCCTAGGAATAAGGATCGGTTCGTGGAAATGGCACGGCATATGATGGTGGACGAACTCCTTCGGGTATCTCATATGTACGAGGTACTGAAACAGGAACGTGTACCAGGGCGGATTGTGTCATTTATGAATAGTGCCACTGGTCGGGGATATGTTCACGTGTGTTTTGAGGAACTGAAAGACCATGTGTTGCCCCATGTGAAAGAAAATTTACTGCAAGAACAATTGCTAGGGCATATCAAGAATGGTGTGGAATCTTGGCAAGTGACGCCTTTTGTGGTTAGTTTGTGTCGTCAACTGTTAGAACGAGAACGAGCAGAGGTGCTATGGATGCACATCAACCGTATGCTTCAACGATTGCTAGCGGCGGAAGGGATTCGCCCCTACTTGTTAGGGTTAGTATCCTCTGTGATGAATCGCTATGCAGACCATTCTTTTTTACGAGAATTAGCTCTTGCATTGGGCGGGGAATCGCTTTCACCGGAATACATTACGCACATGATACAGGTGAAAGGCTGTGCCTATTTGATGAGCCAAGAGTCCTTGCAGTCGCCGTTGGGGACTTCGGTATACACGAAGGCTCGGTGGGCAGTGGATGAATTAGCGCAGAATGGACAATGGCAACAAAAACTAGAAGATAAAAAGAATGCTTGGTTCCGGGAGTTCATCGAAGACGGCTATGTGTTGGAAGATACGTTAGACTTAGCACAGTATGTAGAGCAAGGGGAAGCGGAATTATATCATTTCTTTGAGCGCTTGGAAACGAATACTGTGAAAGGCCGCAAGGCAGAACGATTTATTCTCTTCCAATTGTTGCACGTCTTAAATTACGTACGTCCTTGGATTGAACAGATTGTCGTGCGCGAGATGAATCGATTCACGGCAGAGGAAATCACTCGTATTTTACAATCTAAATTGGGCTATGATTTGCAGATGATACGCATCAATGGGTCCTTGGTAGGTGCTATTTTAGGCGGTCTCTTCTACGGATTGACCTTGCTGAAAGGAGGGATTTTATGAGCCCTCGTGTTATAGAAACTACCAGAAATCCCTATACAACCTATGCGAATCGATTGCTGATCACCATGGCGGTGCTGTTCGCTTTTGTGTGGTGGGGACAGTGGTATATCACGGCTCCTTGGTATGATGGATTGTATTGGTTTGTCCAATCTGCCCTCATCGG
>CAUQUX010000110.1:0-4591 GCA_963521235.1 uncultured Veillonella sp.
ATTGCTTAGAGCATTTATTTCTTGAAGAGTTTACACAAAATTCTTGACAGTACCTCGTTATTTCTGCACATTCTTATGATAGCATGTATAGATTACCTTTATGTTCAGGTACCTATAGGGTTAAAATACCTAATTGCACAGTAAGTCAATAAAAAATGGAAGAAAAATGAAAATATTCTCCCACTTTTTCCCACTGTGTTTTAGCTGTTGAATGTTCGATTAAAAAGCTAAATATGCGAACATATACATAAATATTATATGAGATGTTCGTAATTAATGTGAGGGAAGAAATAATTTGTATAAATATCTATAAATTGAGTGTTTTATTTGTTGTGAAAAGTGGGGGATTGTGGTAAAATTTACCATATAGTGGTAATAAGGGCGAGAAGGTGTAGGAAAAGGAGGTGTCCTTGCTATGTTTAAAGGTGAATTTTCACATACAATTGATAGTAAAGGACGTATGATCATTCCTGCTAAAATGCGTGAACAACTAGGAGACACCTGTGTTGTGACACGATATTTTGACAATACCTTAGCTATTTATACCCAAGAAAAATTTGATGAAATTGCAAAAAAATTAAGTTCTCAAAGCTCGAATAAAGCCAACCAACGTGGACTAGTACGTTTTTTTGTAGGTGGTGCTGCTGACCTTGAGTTTGATAAACAAGGTCGTGTGTTAATACCTAGTAATCTGCGTGCCCATGGTGAGCTGAAAAAAGACGTGGTTGTGGTTGGTAATGGTGAACGCATCGAGATTTGGAGTAAAACTCGTTGGGAAGCTTACAACAACGAAATTTACGGCAATATTGAGGCCATGGCAGAAGAACTTGATTTGGATGATATTGGATTTTAAGTGAGGAATTATGGACTTTCATCATGTGAGTGTATTGCTCAATGAAACGCTAGACGGATTGGCGATTAAACCAAATGGAACCTATGTAGACTGTACATTAGGTGGTGGGGGACATTCCCATGCTATCGGTAAACATTTATCTTCAGAAGGACTCATGGTTGGTTTAGATCAAGACGTAGCAGCATTACAAGCAGCATCTCAGCGATTATCTGATTTGTCTTGTCAGGTGAAAGTCAAACAAACAAACTTTTCAAACTTAAAGCAAGCCTTACAAGAGGCAGGTATTTACGAAGTAGATGGATTTGTTTTTGACCTGGGGGTATCTAGTCATCAATTAGATACGGCGGAAAGAGGATTTTCTTATATGCAAGATGGTCCTTTAGATATGCGCATGAATCAAAGTGGACAGTTGACCGCAGAAACAATCGTAAATACCTATTCTAGTGAAGACTTATATCGGATTATCTGGGACTATGGTGAAGAACGTTGGGCGAAACGAATCGTTCAATTCATTGTGGAAGCTAGAGCAGAAGCACCTATCGTAACTACCTTTCAGTTGGTGGATATCATTAAACGTGCCATACCAGCAAAGGCTAGACAAGAGGGACCGCATCCAGCAAAGCGTACGTTTCAAGCGCTTCGCATCGAAGTGAATCAGGAATTGCAGATATTGCATGATGCCTTCGTAGATGCTGTGTCTATGTTAAAACCAGGTGGAAGAATCGCAGTGATTACATTCCACTCTTTGGAAGATAGAATCACAAAACAAACTTTCAAAGAACTAGCGCAAGGTTGCACATGTCCGCCGAATTTACCTGTGTGTGTGTGCCAACATGTGCCAACGGTAAAAGCAAAAAATAAGGCCATAGAGCCAAGTGACAAAGAAGTAGAAGAGAACCCACGGTCCCGTAGTGCCAAGTTAAGGGTAGCCGTGAAATTATAGTTGGGAGGAATCATTATGTTAGTACGAAAGGCTGCGTACTGGGAGCAATCAGCTCCTTATGTAGAGCCCGTCAGGAGAAAGAAAGCAAAAGCCCCGGCATTTATCTGGGATTTGACACCAGATATGCGTCAGTGTTTATTGACTGTACTTATGGGGTTGGTCTTAGGGATGACATGCTTGCTTTTAACTGGTGTTGAAGAAAATGCTCGAAAAGAAACTGTAAATTTACAAGAGCAAATTGTATTAGAAAATCGTACTAATTATGAATATAATTTAGGCTTAGCAGAATTAAGATCTCCTACGCGCATCCAAAAGATAGCGCAAGAAAAACTTGGCATGGTATTACCAGACAATTTCGTTTACACTAGTAAAAATACAGTGGAAGAACGTAATGTGACGATGAAAAAGGATATTAGAGAATGATGAAGGCAGTCCTTTTGGGCTGCTTTCTCTATGATTGGAGGAATCAATATGAAACGAGTGGAAGAAATTGTAAAGGTTGTATCTCCTACGAAAGTAGAAGGTCCTTTGACATCCGGTGTTAGCCATATTACGGCTGACTCTAGAACAGTACAAGAAGGTAGCTTGTTTATTTGTTTAGTGGGTGCTACAGTGGATGCTCATAATTTTGTGGATAAAGCTGTAGAAGATGGTGCGGTAGCGATTATTGCGTCTAAACCTGTGACAGTGCCAGATCATGTAGCAGTTTTGTATGTAGATGATACACGACAAGCCTTGCAAGATGCTGTTCCATTCTTCTATGATTACCCAGCATCTAAAATGCGTATGATTGGTGTCACTGGTACGAATGGTAAAACTACCACAACACATATTATTGGACATATGCTACGCTCCCAAGGTTATACAGTGGGGATTATTGGTACAGTTCATATTTTAATTGATGATCAATCCTATCCAATTCATAATACGACTCCAGATGTGGCGGATTTGCAACAAATTTTGCAACAAATGGTGGATGCTGGTGTGACACATTGTATTATGGAAGTATCTTCTCATGCGCTAGCATTAGGTCGTACGGCGGGGGTAGAGTACGATACAGCTGTATTTACTAATTTAACTCAAGATCATTTGGATTTCCATAAAACATTCGATAATTATTTAGCAGCAAAAGCTAAGTTGTTTAAACAAGTGAGTGGCTCTTATCAAGTGAAAGAAGGTAAGGGCGCCGTCATCAATGTAGATGATGCATATGGACAAGCGATTGTGGACGTTACTACTGCACCTATGATTACCTATAGTACAGAAGGTAAAGGCTCCATGAATGCGTCTGACTTATCGATTACAGCTAAATCATCTCAATTCACTGTATCCTATGAAGGAAACACCTATCCGATTTCTACAAAATTAGCAGGTATGTTCAATGTGTATAATACCTTGGCTGCTGTCGGGGCTGCTTTATATGAAGGGTTGACGATGGATCAAATTGTGAAAGCATTGTCTACTTTCACAGCCGTGCCAGGACGTTTTGAACTCATTGAGGAAGGACAAGATTTTGCCGTAGTTGTGGATTATGCACATACGCCAGATGGACTAGAAAATATTTTACAAACAGCGAAGAAGATTGTTGAGAATCGTATTTTAGTTGTCTTTGGTTGTGGTGGCGATAGAGATGCTACCAAACGCCCAATCATGGGACGTATTGCAACAGAGTATGGCGATCGTGTGTATGTTACTTCGGATAATCCTCGAACAGAAGACCCAGTGCAAATCGTAAAGGATGTAGAGATGGGTGTAAAAGAAGGCTTACATGCTGGTGTAACCTATGAAGTCATGGTAGACCGCCGTGAAGCGATTCATAAGGCGATTGCAGAGGCCACTACAGGAGATGTGGTCATTATTGCTGGTAAAGGTCATGAAGATTATCAAATTTTAAAAGATGAAACTATCCATTTTGATGATCGTGAAGTGGCAAGAGAAGCCTTGAAGGAGAGATAATATGGCACAATTTACAGTGCAAGAAGTACTAGAGGCAACACAAGGAACATATACAGGAACAAGTACTTGCACCTTTGCCGATGTATCGACAGATACGAGAACTATTGAAAACAATGGTTTATTTGTGGCATTGGAAGGGATGACTTTTGATGGTCACGATTTCTTAACAGTTGCCAAAGAACGTGGTGCGACCGGTGCTGTGGTAAAACGCGGTAAAACCATAGATGGCTTAGTTTGTATTGAAGTAGAAGATACATTACGAGCCTATCAACAGTTAGCAACCTATCATCGTAGACGATTCCCAATTCCTATTATTGGCATTACTGGTTCCTCTGGTAAAACAACGACAAAAGAAATGATTAGTGCTGTGTTGGAAAAAGCTTTCACAGTATTAAAAACAGAGAAAAACTATAATAATGAAATCGGTGTTCCGAAGATGTTATTGCAATTGACGGAGGACCATGATGTATGCGTTCTTGAAATGGGGATGCGTGGACTTGGTCAAATTGCAGAATTAGCAGAGATTGCAGAGCCCACAATGGGTGTGATTACCAATGTAGGGACTAGTCATATTGAACTATTAGGGTCTCAAGAAAATATTGGAAAAGCGAAACAAGAATTAATCGAAGCCTTACCTAGTACAGGTGCTGCCATCTTAAATCACGATGATCCTTTTGTGTTACCTATGTCTAACGTAACGGAGGCAAGGGTAATGACCTATGGTATGCAAGATGGTTCTCACGTACAAGGGACTCAATTAGAATATACGTCGAAAGGGATTAACTTTACTGTTCATGATACATCAGGTGATTGGAATGTATTTTTGCCAATGATTGGGA
>CAUQUX010000111.1:0-4590 GCA_963521235.1 uncultured Veillonella sp.
ATTCATTCATGAAAAGGAAAGTTTTAATATAGGCTATCGTCGTATGACTGTATCTACTTGTGGATTGGTACCTAATATTTACCGATTTGCAGAGTTAGAGTTGCCAATCACATTAGCGTTATCCTTACATGCGACTACAGATGAACGACGAAAAGAAATTATGCCTATAGGGGCTACGTATGCGTTACAAGATGTGCTAGATGCGGTAGCAGAATATTATCGACGGACGGAACGCCGTGTTACCTTTGAATATATCTTAATTAAAGATGTAAATTCCTCAGAAAAAGAGGCGCATGAATTAGGCAATATTGCAAAAGAATTTCCTCATTGTAATGTGAATTTGATTCCTGTGAATGGAAATGAGCATATCAATTTATATAAACCATCTATGAAAGCTATGCAAGAATTTAAATCTATTGTGGAATCCTACGGGGTGTCAGTGACCATTCGTAAAGAGATGGGCGATGAAATTCAAGCTGCTTGTGGTCAGTTGAAAATTCAACATCAGCAATCTTTGAAAGAAGGGATGTAATGATTAGTTTAGGTATCAGCAAAACCGGATTAGTTCGCCAACGGAATGAAGATCGTTTTTATGCACAAGGACCATTGTTAATCGTAGCAGATGGTATGGGTGGCTATACTGGTGGAGAATATGCAAGTACCATGGTAGTAGATACCATTGTAGAAGTTATACAGGCAGCGACAGACGTCTCTACAGAGGTGCTGCGTAATGCTATTATGAAAGCCAATCGTATAGTGTATGAAAAAAGCCAATCTTATAAAGAATTAGAGGGTATGGGCACTACCGCTGTGGTGGCATATGTGAAGGAAGATAGATTAGTTTGGGCTCATGTCGGGGATAGTCGGCTTTACATCTACAGGCAAGATAGTTTGCATCGTATCACAAAAGACCATTCTATGGTGCAACAATTGGTAGAGGCGGGAACGATTACAGAAGATGAAGTAATTCATCATCCTAAGCGAAACATGCTAACCCGTGCTATCGGTGTATATGATACGGTAGAAGTAGATACGGGCATGATAGAAGTACGTCAGAATGACCGTATCCTACTATGTAGTGATGGTTTGTCTGGTTATATTGAAGAATCTAAGATTGAACAAGTACTTTCAGAAGAAGACAATGAAAGTAGAACGTTGGAAGATTTAGTGCACCTTGTATATGATGCGGGAGCACGAGATAATGTAACAATCGTACTTGGGCGTATATAAAGAGGTGACTTATGGATAGACATACATTAGTAGGATTGGTCTTTGATCATCGCTATGAGGTACAACAAAAGATTGGCATTGGTGGTATGGCCGATGTATATCGAGGTAAAGATACTCTATTGGGAAGACCGGTGGCGATTAAAATTTTGCATCAAAATTTTGGTAGTGACCAAGATTTTGTAGCTCGTTTTAAACGGGAAGCACAGGCGGCGGGTAAATTAAATCATCCCAATGTTGTCAGTATGTATGATGTAGGCTTTGATCAAGGCTTTCATTATATTATTATGGAATATGTATCTGGATGTACATTAAAAGAATACATGCAACATTATGATGGACAAATCTCTGTGCAAGAGGCAGTTAAAATCACAGTAGCTATTGCAGAAGGTTTGGAACATGCTCATACGATGGGGATTGTACATTGTGATATTAAACCCCATAATATTTTAATTACCGATTCTGGACGAGTGAAGGTAACGGATTTTGGTATTGCAAGAGCCATTAATTCAGCAGCCACTATGATGTTTACGCACTCGGTTATGGGGTCAGCGCACTATATTTCTCCAGAACAAGCGAGTGGTAAAAGCATTAATGTGAGCACAGATATTTATTCTCTAGGCGTTGTGCTGTATGAATTATTGACTGGTAAAGTGCCATTCAAGGGAGAAACGCCTGTCAGTGTCGCATTACAACATGTGCAAGGTCGGGTGGTGGCACCACGCATTAAAAACGCTATGATACCACCGCAATTAGAACAAGTGGTATTGATGGCACTAGAAAAAGAGCCTGGCAAGCGATTTGGTTCTATTTCTGAAATGATTCAAGCGCTACGCATGTCCTTAGGCTATCGTGGTGGTACATCTGCACGTCCAATGCAACATGATTTTGCCACACAAGTGCTGCCTCCATTGGAGACAGAGGTATTGGAAGAAGAGGAAGAGCAGCAAGAAGGTATATTGGCAAAATTAGGTAGTTTGCCACAAAAATATGTCATTGGTGGTGCCGTATTTGCGTTCTTACTTGCTTTTCTATGGGCATTCTTGAGCTTTGGTAACTTCTGGAGTAATTCTACTGTAGACGTACCCAATGTGGTAGGCAAACAATTAAGCGTAGCTACGAGGTTATTAGAAGAACGACATCTACGGGTATCTAGCTCAGAAGTAACAAATTCGGATGTGCCAGCTGGACAGGTCATTTCACAAAGCCCTGAAGCAGGGGAATCTGTGAAAGAACAGCGTATGGTTCATTTAGTAGTCAGCAAAGGTGCGGGAGATATTACCATACCAAACTTGCAAGGTATGAGTTTTGACCAAGCTAGGGAGAAACTGAAAGCCTTAGGATTGTCAATTGGTAAGATATCCTACACTAGTGATACGAGTAAAGATGATGGCGTAGTGATTAGCCAAGGTCTACAAGCAGGTGGTAAAGCGTCCAAAGGCGCCACTGTAGATATTACGATTAATCAAACTAAATCGACTACTGTAGAGATTCCGAATATTGTGGGTATGACAATTAAAGAAGCGAAAGAAGCCTTAGGAAATCTAGGATTAAGTATTAGTAAAATTTCTGGTTCCAATGAAGATTCTGCCGTTGTAACAGCTGTCAGCCCTGCTCCAGGTTCTTCGGTGAAACGTGATGAAAGTATCACATTAGTAGGCCAATCAAAAGATGGTAAAAAAGACGAAGTCAATGCGAAACAAGGTACTACGAAAGGTGTTGTGGATATAACGGTGCCGAATGGACGTGCGTCGCAACATGTGAAATTAGTAGTCATCGATGATGATGGTGGACGTGTTGTTTATGATGGCACTAATGCACCAGGAGATCGTATTGTAAAAAGTGTGTCTGGATCCGGCAATGTACGAGTTCAAATATACTTAAATAATGCATTAGTACAAGAGCAATCCTTATAGGAGAAACTATGAAACAAGGTGTTGTAATTAAGAATATGAATGGCTACTTTTATGTGCAAACTTCAAGTGGAGACGTACATGAATGTAAGGTTCGAGGACGGTTAAAGAAAGAACGATATTCCCTCTTAGTAGGAGATACGGTACACATTACAGATGATGGTTGGATCGATTCTATTGAAGAGAGAAGAAACTCATTACGTAGACCAGCTATTGCCAATATTGACCAAGTCATTGTAGTAGTAGCCGCGCGAGAGCCAGATATTCATCCTTTATTATTGGATCGTTTATTAGTGATGATTCATCATAGTCATATTCCTCCAGTACTTGTGATTAATAAATATGATTTGCATACAGAAGATACGATGAAACTGAAATCTATCTATGAACATATTGGTTACACTGTACTCTGTACATCGACATATACCGGTGAAGGGATTGATGAGTTACGCCATGTATTACATGGTAAGATTAGTGCTTTTGCCGGCCCTTCTGGCGTAGGTAAAAGTAGTTTGCTAAATGCAGTAGATCCGAATTTTGCCTTTCAAACAGGGGCTGTTAGCGATAAGATTAAACGTGGTCGCCATACGACGCGCCATGCCTCTTTATACAGCTTGGATGAAAGTTCCTTTATCATGGATACACCAGGATTTTCAGCTCTAGAGCATACAGGGATGACTGTAGAAGAGTTAGTGCATACATTCCCTGAGTTTGGTGACCATGATAGGGGATGCAAGTTTAGTCCTTGTTCCCATAGTCATGAACCTATTTGTTCTGTGAAAGATGCCTTAGCTAATAGGCAGATTAGTGAGCAACGATACCAATCCTATTTGACGATTAAATCAGAACTTGAAGATCAAAGGAGACGATAAGATGATTCAAATTGCCCCATCTATGTTATCGGCAGATTTTTCTAATTTGCGAGAAGATATTAGTACTATCGAAGAAGGTGGTGCTGACTTATTACATATTGATGTGATGGATGGACATTTTGTGCCAAATCTAACATTTGGTGCTCCTGTGGTAAAAGCATTACGTCCACATACAAAGTTGCCTTTTGATGTACATTTAATGGTAGAAAACCCAGGCGATTATGTAGAAGTGTATGCCAAGATAGGGGTGGAGTATTTCACCTTTCATTGGGAAGCTGTGCCACATGCGCATCGTTTGATTCAAGCCATCAAAGCAACTGGTATGAAAGCAGGAGTTTCTTTAAATCCATCTACGCCAGTATCCTTACTGGAAGATATTGCAGAAGATTTGGATTTAATTCTAATTATGAGTGTAAATCCAGGCTTTGGAGGTCAATCGTTTATTCATAATGCAGTGAAAAAAGTAAAACAAGCTCGAGAATTATTGGATTCTGTAGGTAATATAAAAGCTGTTGTAGAAGTAGATGGTGGTATTAACTTGGAAACAGCTCCATTAGTGCGTGAAGCAGGGGCTACCC
>CAUQUX010000112.1:0-4589 GCA_963521235.1 uncultured Veillonella sp.
ACAACCATCCCACTGCGGAAATGATCTACCAAAGTTTGCGGGAAGACCATCCAAGCATGAGCTTGGCGACTGTATATAAAACGATGGAGATTTTTGAACGCATTGGAATTGTTAGAGTCTTGGACTTGGGGGATGATTGCAGTCGTTATGATTGGGATACAAGAAATCATCCGCATGTACGCTGTACAGTGTGTAATCGTATCAATGATTTGCATGATGTACAAGTAAATTGTCTAAGAGAAGAAGTGGCGCGCCACAGTGAATACGAAATTACAGGACTGCACGTGTCTTTTGAAGGCATTTGTCCAGAATGTTTGCGTAAAAGCTCACATTAATCAGTAATGAAAACTATCTAGTCTTTGATTAGAAACAGCTCAATAGGGGATAATTGCTTATGATAAACAATTATCCCCTATTTTCGTATCTGTCTATATAGGGATATCAGTACATGATATACTAAATAGTAAGACTGTGTAGCGTGAAGATACAGCTATGCGATGTATTATTGTAAGAAATGATTTGTATGGATACTAGCCAATATACAGGCATATATATCGGTAGAATGAATCATAATTTAGAATATTAGAGAATAAGGAGTTTTACATGAGTCAATTAACAATTGGATGTCATTTATCCATCAGCAAAGGGTATTTACATATGGGAAAGGAAGCATTGTCCATTGGCGCTAATACTTTCCAATACTTTACAAGAAATCCTCGTGGCGGAAAGGCACGTGCCTTTGATGAAGCAGATATGAGAGCCTTAGATGCGTTCCTGAAAGAACATCAATTTGGCAAAGTATTAGGTCATGCACCGTATACATTGAATGCTTGTGCAGCAGATCCAGGCTTGCGTGAGTTTGCGAAAAACTCTATGCGAGAAGATTTGGAGCGCTTGGAATATTTACCAGGCCATTTATATAACTTTCACCCGGGTAGCCATGTGAAACAAGGTGTGGACCAAGGTGTTGAATACATTGTAGATATGCTAAATGAAGTCATCTTTCCAGGTATGAAAACTACGATTCTGCTAGAAGCCATGGCTGGAAAAGGGACAGAAGTGGGACGTAATTTTGAGGAATTAGCACGTATCATTGATGGTGTGAAATATAAAGAATACATCGGCGTTTGCGTGGATACATGTCATATCCATGAAGGTGGATACGATATTATTGAAAATTTAGATGGTGTGTTGGAAGAGTTTGACCATTTTGTAGGCTTGGATAGAATCCATGCAGTGCATTTGAACGACTCCAAAAATCCTAGAGGAGCCCATAAGGATCGCCATGAAAAAATTGGGGAAGGTCATATTGGTATCGAAGCCATTGCTAATTTTATTACGCACCCTAAATTACGTCATTTACCATTTTATTTAGAAACACCAAATGAACTAGATGGATATGCGAAAGAAATTTCTATCTTACGGGAGATTTACGCAAACGAGGTGTAAGTATGCGCATACTACATACAGCAGACTGGCATTTAGGACGACTATTTTACAATGAACATTTAACAACGGACCAAGCCCATGTGTTGGAACACCAATTTTTTCCTTTGTTGAAAGAGGAACACATTGACCTAGTAGTCCTTAGTGGGGACGTGTTTGATCGATCGGTACCACCTATTGAGGCCATTGAGTTATGGGATTCTGTTCTACATCGATTGGCATTTACTGAAAAGATTCCTATGGTGGCTATTTCGGGAAATCACGATAGTGGTCCGCGTCTTGCCATGGGGCGTAGTGCTTGGGAAACTCACGGTATCCATTTGTTAGGACATGCTCGCCAAGGAATGGAACCGATTACGTTTCAAGACGCGCATGGTCAACTCGACGTATGGGCATTACCCTATGGGGAAGTGCGGGATATAGATACCGAGCTGAATCGAGTAGGCATGATAGGTGAAGCGATAGAGACTACGAAACCTATCGAATCTGCTAGGTCGTCTAAAAAATGTCGTCCTCAAGCTGAATCGGCAAATTTATTTGCTTCTTTGAGTGATGAAGATATTACGAATCTAGACAATGATTCTTATAAAGCTAATGCTAATAATTCTAGCATCGATACTGTGGAAAATGATATACGCATTGATACAAACAAATACAACATGACCATTGCAGATGCGTACCAACAGTGGGCATCTTATGCGACGAGTCGTTCACAGGGACACCGCAATCTTTGCTTAGCCCATGCCTTTGTGGCAGGTGGTGTTGAAAGTGAATCGGAACGACCTCTCCTAGTAGGTGGTTCTGGTCAAGTTCCAACAACGGCATTTAAAGATTTTACATATACTGCCTTAGGTCACTTGCATAGACCGCAACGGATTGGGGCGGACCATATTCGCTACAGTGGATCTTTGCTGACCTATTCTTTTGATGAGGTGGGGCATAACAAAAGTTTTACCATTGTGGATATAGATGGGACAGGAACCACTACCATATGTGAGATTCCGATTCTAGGTCGTCGTCAATTTGTGAGCCTCACAGGATATTTTGATGAGTTGTTGGCTAATGAAAGTCTTCATGCACAGTACTATAATGACTATGTGGAAGTCCGTTTACTAGATACAGTGCCAATTGTAGATGGGATGCGCCGATTACGAAAAGTATTTCCTTATTGCATGCGCTTAGAACTGGTGGGGCGCATGGAAATGGCTTGTGATACAACGGGGGCCAAACGGTTTAAAGAGTTGAATGAACGCGAGTTATTTGCTCAATTTGCCAAAGAAGCGCGCAATGAAGAACTTTCAGAAAAAGAAGCAATCTATATGGATAGTATATGGCAACGAGTGTTGAGGGAGGATGAAGCATGAGACCCTTACGATTAGAAATGACTGCCTTTGGGCCCTATCCAAAAGAGGTAATCCTTGATTTTGCTGTTCTTGCGAATCAGTCCATGTTTTTGATTACAGGACCCACGGGAGCAGGGAAAACGAGTATTTTAGATGCTATTGTGTATGCTCTGTATGGTCAAACAAGTGGAGGCCTTCGCGATGGTGCCGATATGCGCAGTGATTATGCAGATGCTACTACACCTACATCCGTAATATTTGAGTTTCAGGTAGGTGAGCACCGGTATCGAATGGAACGAACTCCGAAGCAAGAATTGAAGAAAAAGCGTGGTACTGGTACAAGAGTGGTCTTAGCCACTGCGGCTATCAGTGAATGGATTGATGAAGAATGGAAATTACTAACTACGAAAGCCCAAGAAATTCGTGACTATGTACAACAGATCATTGGATTTCGGGTGGATCAATTTTTGCAAGTTGTCCTATTACCACAAGGTGATTTTAGAAAACTCTTAGTAGCTCCCACATCAGAACGGGAAGTACTACTACATACGATTTTCAAAACATCGATATATAAACGAATACAAGATGTGCTGAAAGAAGAATTGACTAAGGCTACAGTAGGGATTCAAGATACATTGCAAAAAGTTGAGTTTTTATTGGAGACCTATACAGTAGATACGCCACAAGAGTTAGTGGCACTGTTAGAAGAAGAACGCAATCTAGTTATAGAGCGAGAAAAAGAAAGGGCACAAAAACAGGCGGAGTATGAATCTTTACAAGCAGCCTATACAACCTATGAAACATATGCTAATTTGCTTGCTCGCAAAGAGCAACATAGTAAGGCCTTAGCCGCCCATCTAGAGGGAGAAGAGGTACATAGAGTATTAGGTGAAAAAATTGGCCGTTGGGAACGATTACAAGAAGTTCGGAGGTCTATGAAAGACTATGAGAAATTGCAAGCTATTTTCAGAACGGACAATGAAAAATTAGAAGTCTTGAAAATATCGTTACAGTCCGTGGAAGGAAGATTACAAATCTTAGAGTCTAAGTGGAAACAGCTAGTAGCTCAAGAGGAAACGTATGCAAAGCAACAAGAGCAATACCACCAATTACAGGCCTTGCAACAAGAGGTGGAGTGGTATGGCGAACTTGTGACAAAAAGGAATGATATAGAGGCTTTGAAAGCACAGCAGGTGGAGCAACAACATGCTCTACAACAGGAGTTAATTACAAGTCAGGCAGAGTTGGAGTTGCATCGTAAAACATTAGAAGGTATAAAGATAGAGTTACAAAATTATACTTCCTTAGGTGAGGAAAAATTATGTACCAGTGAACTGCGGAGTTGGTGGGATTCCTTAAAGGGAGTTGTTAACAGACTCCAAATTGCTTGGGATGCTAGAAATCTCTATAGTCAACAGTTAGACAAAGAACATCACGTGTGTAAGACTCGGGAAGGGTTGTATCATCATAATGAGCAATTATTACGACAACACCAAGCCTATGAAGTGAGTTTGCAAGTAGAAGATGATGCGCCGTGTCCTGTTTGTGGTTCCTTAGAACATCCACAACTAGCACAAGCCCCGTCGGAAGACATCGTTAGAGAAACGGTAGACCGACTTCGGCAAGAATTCCAAGCTAGTCAAACACAGGTGGCAACGATAGAAACCAAGCTAAGCCACAGTGAAGAAGAAGTAGAAAGATATAGTAAAGAATGGAATCGTCTATGCGAAACCTATCCAAGGGTTACAGTAGGAGTGCAAAGAAAGTCTATCTTGCAATTGGGAAATATCTTGGATAGGG
>CAUQUX010000113.1:0-4577 GCA_963521235.1 uncultured Veillonella sp.
GAACTTAGAAGATATGACCTATCGGGCTGTGCGTACATTACAAGAAGTAGATGTGATAGCAGCGGAAGATACGCGTCATACAGGGGTATTATTACAACATTTTAATATTGCTAAGCCTATGATTTCCTATCACGAGCATAATAAAGTGGACAAAGGTATAGAACTGATTGGACGATTATTAGAAGGGCAATCAGTAGGGCTGGTCAGTGATGCGGGGATGCCTGCCATTTCTGATCCCGGTGAAGATTTAGTGAAAGAAGCCATCGAGGTGGGGATACCCATAGTTCCTTTACCAGGGGCGACCGCAGGTTTAACGGCACTCATTGCATCTGGTCAGAATACGAAGGAATTTCACTTCATAGGTTTTCTGCCAAAACGAAAGCAGAATGTAAAAGAGGTGTTATCACGGATTGCTACCTATGAAGGGACCCTCATTTTCTATGAAGCGCCTCATCGTATAGAAGAAACGATCCAAAGTTTATATGAAGGGTTAGGCAATCGTCCAATCACAGTAGGTCGTGAACTGACGAAAAAGTTTGAAACTTTCACAAGAACCACCTTGCTAGCGTTACGAAATGATTTCAGTCAAATCGTAGAAAAAGGTGAATTTGTCCTCTTGGTGGGTGGCAAGGAAACTGTGACAGATGAAACGAAGGTGGAGGAAGTCGTGCTTTCACCACTAGAGGCAGCCTTAGTATTAATCGAAGCGGGAGTGCCTAAAAAAGAAGCAGCCCGTCAAATTGCAAAAGAACGTGGCCTTTCACGGCGCGATATATATAATGAAATTGAATGGTATAGTAAGGAGAGAACAGATGACTAAGAAACCGTATTATATTACGACACCAATTTATTATCCAAGTGCGAAATTACATATTGGGCATACATACTGTACGTCCATTGCTGATACAATTGCTCGTTTCAAACGCAGAGCTGGCTATGATGTGCGTTTCTTAACGGGGTCTGATGAGCATGGACAAAAAATCCAACGTATGGCGGAATCGATGGGCATTACTCCTTTAGAGTACACGACGCAAATTGTTGATGGATTTAAACATTTGTGGGAAAAATTGAATATTTCTCATGATGATTTTATTAGAACTACCGATGAAAGACATATCAAATATTGCCAACATTTATTCCAAAAAGCATTCGATAATGGAGATATTTACAAATCTTCATACCAAGGTTTATACTGCGTACCATGCGAAACATTCTGGCCAGAATCTAAATTAGGTCCAGAAAAAACATGTCCTGATTGCGGTCGTCCATTAGAAGTAGTACAAGAAGAGAGTTATTTCTTCCGCATGAATAAATACGCTGATCAATGGTTTAAATTTATTGAAGAAAATCCTGATTTTATTCAACCAGAATCTCGTCGTAATGAGATGATTCAATTCGTGAAACAAGGCCTAGAAGATTTGGCAGTATCGCGTACTAGCTTTAACTGGGGCATTCCAGTACCATTTGATGAAAAACATGTTATGTACGTATGGTTTGATGCGTTGATTAACTATATTTCTGCTTTAAACCCATTGGATGAAAACAGTGATTTATTTGAAACGTACTGGCCTGCAGACTTGCATTTAGTAGGGAAAGAAATCGTTCGTTTCCATACGATCATTTGGCCGATTATGCTCATGAGTCTTGGCTTGCCATTGCCGAAAAAAGTATATGGTCACGGCTGGCTTGTTGTGGATGGCACCAAAATGAGTAAATCCTTAGGCAATGTCATTGATCCAATTCCATTAATCGAAACCTACGGTTCTGATGCATTGCGCTATTTCTTGGTAAATGAGGTGCATTTAGGTAATGATGGTAATTTTAGCTTGCCTAATTTCATTACGAAAATCAATGCAGACTTGTCCAATGACTTGGGCAACTTGTTGAATCGTACCGTAGCGATGATTGAAAAATATCATGGTGGTATCATTACAAAACATGCACCAACAGAAGACGTAGATAGAGACCTTGTGGCTACGGCAGAGCAAACGGTAAAAGACTATGAACAATTAATGGAAGATATGCAGTACAATAAAGCTTTCAAAGCTGTATGGGCTTTCATCGGTCGTACAAACAAATATATTGATGAAACAATGCCTTGGGTATTGGCGAAAGGTGCTAACGAAGGCGATGCAGAGCGCTTAGAAGCTGTGATGTATCATTTGGCAGAATCCTTGCGTATCATCGCTGTTCTAGTGGATCCAGTGATTCCAACAGGGGCTCCTAAAATTTGGGAACAACTTGGTCTACAAGGGTTTGCACAAGCTATGCTAGATGATGTGCGCACATTTGGAGTACTTCCAACAGGTACAAAAGTAGTAAAAGGAGATCCAATCTATCCACGCTTTGAAATTCCTGAAATGGTAGAAGTGGCTCCAGAAACTACAGAAGAAACAACTGAGGAAACTAGCAATATTCCGCCTATTAAAGAGGCCATCGAATATGATGATTTTGCAAAATTAGATTTACGGGTAGCGAAAGTATTGACTTGCGAAGCTGTAAAAAAATCTAAAAAATTATTGTTATTTACCTTGGATTTAGGTATAGAAACACGTACGGTAGTGAGTGGCATTTCTCAATTCTATAAGCCAGAAGACTTAATTGGTAAAAAAGTGATTTACTTGGCAAACTTAGCGCCGAAAAAAATCATGGGCCATATGTCAGAAGGTATGATTTTGTCCGCCTCTAATGAAGATGATCAATTAGAAGTAACCAATATTGAATCCTTAACTCCAGGAAGTGTGGTGAGATAATGCGATTGTTTGATACACATGCGCATATCAACGATGAACGATTTGATAATGATCGGGAACAGATGATTCAAGACTGTTTTGACCAAGGCGTAGAATATATTATGTGCCCTGCAGTGGATCGTAAAACAGCAGAGTCTGCCATTGCTTTGGCTGAACAGTATGACCGTGTCTATGCCGCGGTAGGTGTGCATCCACATGAATCTAAAGATGCCACAGAAGAAGACTATGAATGGTTCAAACAAATGGCTTCCCATCCTAAAGTAAAAGCCATTGGTGAAATCGGTTTAGACTATTACTATGATTTTTCCGATAGAGATGTGCAAGCAGAGTCTTTCAAACGCCAATTAGCCATCGCAAGAGAAGTGGATTTACCGATTATTATCCATGATCGTGATGCACATGGTGCCATTCGAGATATGTTAGTAGAACATGGGAAAGGCAATTATGGGGTCTTCCATTGTTTCTCCACAAGCCTAGATATGGCAAAAGAATTTATAAAAATGGGATATTACATCTCCTTTGCAGGACCTGTGGTATTTCCAAAATCTACGAATCTAAAAGAGGTAGCGAAACATATTCCATTGGATCGCTTACTCATTGAAACAGATTCCCCTTATTTGACACCACCTCCATTTAGAGGGCGTCGCAATGATCCATCTAAAACACAATTTGTGGCTCAAGAAATTGCTCAATTGCGTGGTATGGATGTAGAAGAACTAGCTGCTATTGCCTTAGAGAATGGCAAGCGCTGTTTTGGTATTGAGTAATATAGAACTAGAAAGGCACTTTCACAGTAGCATATACGGAAAGTGCCTTTCTGTGCACACAGGAGACCTATGAAACGAGTAGCATTAATAGATTTAGGATCAAACTCAGTACGGTTTGTCATTTCAGAAATTACAGATTCAGGTAGTTATCGCTTGGTATATCAACAGAAGGAATCCATTCGTCTCAGCGAGGGTATGTGGACCCATCAAATGTTGACGAAACCTGCTATGGAACGGGCTATCAAGACCATGAAAGCATTGGCTCATATGGCGAAGGCTATGGGAGTTACAGAGATTCAAGGGATTGCTACAGCCGCTGTGCGATTAGCTAAAAACGGTGATGAATTTATCCGACAGGTGTATGCAGAAACAGGGATTCCCTTACGTGCCATTAGTGGTGAAGAAGAAGCCTATTTAGGATTTTTAGGGGTTGTGAACACCATCGGTTTGGACGATTTTATCGTGTTTGACCTTGGTGGAGCTAGTATAGAAATCAGCTTAATTGAACATCGACAATTAAAAAAATCTGTTAGCCTTCCTATGGGGGCTCTTGTGATGACAGGACAATTTAAATCGGGTCATGAGTTTACAAGTGCCGAATACGAAGCTATGGTGCGTTATATCCAAGAGGTATTGCATCGTGAAAGCTGGTTGAAACATACTAAATTACCTCTGATTGGAATTGGAGGGACCGCCCGAAATATTGCCAAAATGGACCAACGGGAGAAAAACTATCCCATCCCTAAATTGCACAATTACAAGGTAAAAAAAGCCGTTATAGAGGCTTTATTTCAGCGGGTGAAAGAAACACCATGGGAGGAACGGAAAAAGATTTCTGGATTATCTGCGGAACGGGCCGATATCATCGTAGCAGGTATGGCCATTATTATGGAATTGATGGAGTATACAAAGGCATCGTCTATGATTGTCAGCGGTTGTGGCTTGCGGGTAGGGCTATTCTTTCAGTATTATGGAGCCAACTATTCAGCAGAGAATTATGGGCTACCATGTCTTCAAAAAAATGGCGTCGTAGATGATATTGTAACCCATTCTACCT
>CAUQUX010000114.1:0-4575 GCA_963521235.1 uncultured Veillonella sp.
CGGATGTAGCCGCTACAATGTGGTCAAAAATGACATCTTCTGGCCATTCATTGATTACTGGTGCTAATGGATATAGACTACGGAATAGATTGTAGCAGCTTTCAGAGGCTGTATAGAACAGCAAACGATCTGTGGGAAGGGTTTGCATTATTTCTTCTGCAATGGCTGCATATTCCTCAAAATAGGCAAAGAGAATTATACCTTCTGTATTCTTATGGAACTCAATCACTTCTTGCATCGGTACAGTCCATTGACGGCCTGCGGACACACCTTCATAATATCCAGTAGCACTGATGAAGTCCATCAATTCTACACTAAAGGAAATGCCGTAAATTTCCTTAAACCCTGCTTCATCATATGGCAAAGGTCCAAACATATCTACTGTAGATGTTTGAGCAAGCTCAAATAATTCTTTCGGTGTAATGCCCCACTCACGGACTTCACCACTTTGGGAAATGATTTGATCTAATACTCTAAATCTTGCTATTTCTTGTACGATAGCTGGTCCTGTAATACCTACTTTTGTAAAAGTCTCAATGAGACGTCTCATTTGTTCTGTCATATTATACCTTCCCTGCCGATTGGCATACATCATATAAAGGGCATTCGTCACATAATGGTTTTCGTGCTTTGCAAATCTTTCGGCCATGCCAGATCAGCCAATGATGTGCGGCACTCCAGTATTCCATAGGAATTGCTTTTTTCAGTTTCTTTTCTACTTCGTCTGGTGTTTTACCCTTGGCTAAACCTAACCGATTGGACACTCGGAACACATGAGTATCTACAGCAATGGCTGGCGTATCAAATAGAATGGACACTAATACATTAGCAGTCTTACGCCCTACCCCTGGCAATGTGACTAAGGTATCAAAATCTCGGGGCACTTCACTATTGTATTGTTCCACTAAAATTTTGCATGTTTCATGAATATGTTTAGCTTTAGAACGATATAACCCACAATCTTTAATTAATGCCTCTAACCCAGGTATACCTAATTCATACATGTCTTTAGGATCGCTATATTTGGGAAAGAGTCGTTTTGTTACAATATTGACTCGTTCGTCAGTACATTGTGCAGATAATGCAACTGCTACTAGTAATTCAAAAGGCGTAGTAAACTCTAGTGCCGGTTTTGCATCATGGTAGACTTCTCCCAATATTCGTATTTGCTCTGCTTTGATGGCTTTTGTGATTCGCATTGGAGCCTTCTCCTCTAAGATGAAAAAACTATATAAATTGTGTTATAATATAAATCTACAATCAATACTATAGGTTAGATACTTTCATCTAACACTAATATATAGTGTATCATACCACAAAGGGTGTGCGTTAACAAATAAGGAGATTATCTATGACAGAACAAGAAAAAAAAGAAATGACTATGGAAGAAGCATTAACACGCATTAATGCATTGGCAGCGAAAAAAAAATCTGGCCAAAGCTTAACAGAAGAAGAGTTAGCAGAAAAAAAAGATTTATATGAAGTGTATTTAGGTTTTATCCGTGCCCAAGTGGTACAACATTTGGAATCTATTGAGTTTGTAGATGCTGAACCTGAAGCAGATACTGTGGAAGTGGATGTAGATTTAGACACAAAACACTTACGGAAGAAGCATTAATATGTCTCAATACACAGAAAAGGATTTGCGCATTTTAGAAGAACCCTTTGTGGAAATCAGAAAAAAGGTAAAAATTCTACTTCGTATGGGCTGTTTATTATCTGAAAATGGAGCCAATGCGAACCAAATTGTTCGAGATATGCGTCGCGCAGCCGCATATATGGGAATTCCAGCAGATCATCTTCATATCCATATTGCCTACTCTAATATTTTAATTAATATTCATAGTCCAGAAGATTGCTTTACATCCTTTAGAAATGTCCAATATTTAGGTGCTAATATGGATATTATTTCCGCCATTAGTGTCTTAACTTGGACTGCATTACGTAATGAGTATACTCTTGATGAATTTTCCCAAAAACTCGAAGCGATTGCTAAAAAAGATCCTCCCCATTCGGATGCCACATCTGCCATCTTTGCAGGATTTGCCTGTGGTGCTTTTCCTATCTTATTTGGGGGTACTATTATCTCTGCATGGATTACAACATTCTGCGCTCTCCTTGGATTTATTATACAATTGATATTAAAACGTTTTCAAATTAATGGCTATATCAGTATCGCCTGTGCTGCTGCGGTATCTTCTGGATTAGCCTTTCTATCCGGATGTATTTTTGACTCTGCCGATGTGATTTATGCTATGATTGCTTGCACATTGTTTATGGTGCCCGGCATACCTCTCATTAATACCGTCGATGATTTGCTAAACAACTACATTTTGGCAGGAATATCTCGAGCTGTACATACGTTACTCATTGTGGGCAGTATGACTGTAGGGATTAGCATGGCTCAATACTTCAATCATTCTTATGATTTCACCCATTTAAGTATTGTTCCAGACAGCATTTCCATTGTTTTATTAGGTGCTGCCGTTGTGGGTGCTGCGGGCTATGCTGTGATGTTTTATACTCCAAAGCGTCTACTCCCACTCATAGGTATTGGTGGCCTCATTGCTATTTTAGTAAAAAATACGCTCATATTATACTTAGGATTTTCTGTGTTTGGCGCTACTTTTATCGCTGCTGCTATGGTCAGTTTATTTTCTCTGAAAGCAGCTCGTTATTCCCATACATCCTCTAAGGTATTAGCTATTCCATCAGCGATTCCTCTTGTACCTGGCGTATTTATCTATCGATTTTTATACGCCATGTTACACATTAACTCACTTACTTCTACTACACTCGTAGAAGCGATTCAAAGTGGTGTTACGGCTATCCTCATCATCATTTCCATTGGTGTAGGTGTAGCTATTCCTTCGATTCTAGCCGGTAAAATTTTAGATGCTAGAAAAGAAAAAAAATTAGAAAGTTTATTAGATAAACGGTATATATAAGAAAAGCATGTATCTTTTGACGCATTGTCATTGAGATACATGCTTTTTCTATAACCCATATTTAATAACGTGCATACTATGTTTAAAAGAGTACATGTTGTTACCTAATGCAGACGTATTAATATGCAAGTAGTACAATCTCATTAGGGCAAACAAAAAGGACTGAATGCATCAGTCCTTAGTATGTATTATAAATGAGCTTCTACAGCTGCTTTTAATTCTTCTAATGGAATGAAACCGATTTTACGATCTACGATCTCACCATTTTTGAAGATAGCAAATGTAGGAAGAATTTCAATTTTGAAGAATTGTGCCAATTCAGGTTGTTCGTCAGTGTTTACTTTTGTCAATGTCACTTTGTCACCCAACGCAGCAGCTAATTCATCATATACTGGCATCATGCGAACACAGTATCCACACCATGGTGCCCAGAAATCTACAACAGTTACTTTATCATTTGTTGCTACTACTTCTTTAAAATTTGCAGATGTTACATCAATAATTGCGCTCATATAAGCCTCCTATTAAATTTGAATCAATACACAATCTTGAATCACTTCAAGACCTAATTCAGTTGCCTTTTTCACTACTGCCGGTTTATCCGCACCTGGTTGTAGCCAAACGGTCTTAATCCCTAATTCTTTACAACTATCTAGAGCTTCTAAACCAACTTTTTCTGGCACTACAAAGTCGACTACAGTAGGTACTACAGGCAACTCATGCAAGCTTGGATAGCATTGTACACCATCGATAGATGTAATATTAGGATTCACTGGATACACTGTATATCCTTTATTCACAAGATGTTTGAAAATCTTATATCCGAACTTATCGGTTCTTGTTGTGGCACCTAATACGGCCCACGTTTTTTCTTGGATCGCTGTTTCCATTGACATACGTATCACCTCATTACTGTACTATCATACCATAATATCGAAATTTGTCAATTTAATTATATCTTGGGCTAACACTTGGGGAGAAATCTGTATGCCTAGTAATTCCTCAAGAGATATTTTTCCACATCTAGGTACATCACCAGGCTCTAAAATTCCTGTGGACAATGCCAACCAACCCCATATAGATTCAGGAGAAGCTCCCTGACTTTGTAAGTCACGTATAGTAATACTCTGTTGTCGTTTGGATAAACGATACCCTTCTTCATCGACTAGCATTGGGACATGACCATATTGTAACCCAGAAAATTCGAAGGCATGGGCCAAGGCAATTTGATGTCCCGTAACAGGTAGTAAATCATTGCCTCGAATGACTTCTGTAACCCCCATGTCATAATCATCAATAACTACCGCTAAATGGTAGGCTATCATGCCATCCCACCGCTTCAATATGATATCATCCGCTAAAGATTGTACCTTATAATGAACACAATCTCTGTATAAATCCATGAAGCTACCTTCTTCATTAGTCATATGAAATCGCCAAGAAGGTGGTCTCTCTCCCACAGTTGGTGTATTTCTAAAACAATACCCATCATACACATGATGTGACTCTCCTTGATGAGGAGCACTACTAATTTCTTGTAAACGGGCTCGATTGCAATAGCATGGATACAGGCGCTGTTGCTGTTGCAATTCCATTAGATATTGTTCATACACAGGTACTCGTCTGT
>CAUQUX010000115.1:0-4571 GCA_963521235.1 uncultured Veillonella sp.
ATAGGAATCAATTTAGGTTTCGCTTTTTCTACAACTTTTACCACATTATCGATACTACCAATATTTCCTGGATTAATGCGAAGCCCATCGATGCCACTGTCAATAGCTTGCAGTGCTAACCGATAGTCAAAATGGATATCCGCAATTAATGGAATCATGGCACGCTCTTTAATGTCTTTAATTGCTTTCGCCGCAGCCATATCAGGAACCGCTAAACGAACCAGTTCACAACCAGCAGTAGCTAGACGATTGATTTCCTCAATAGATTGTTCTACTTTTACAGGATTTGTAGTAATCATTGATTGGATACTGACAGGTGCGTTATTCCCAATATGGACGGTACCCACTTGAATACCTTTTGTCGGTTTACGTTCTATCATAGGATACCTCTAAAATAATCGTAGAATATCTTGGAATGTAGAATATACAAACACTAATAATAATAGGCCTACGCCGGTCATTTGAATGTATTGTAATGCCTTCTCTGGTAATTTACGGCCCGTAATTCCTTCTAGAATTAACAACACCAAGTGGCCACCATCTAAGACGGGAATTGGCAATAGGTTGATAACTCCAAGGTTTAAGCTCAATAATGCAGTAAATAGTAGCAAACTGATAAATCCATGTTGTGCTACTTGACCCGCCATTTGTGCTACACCGATAGGACCCGCTACATCACCTTTACTATGCCCTGTTACAATATTCCATAATCCTTGTACCATATCAGTAAGGATGGAGCCAGTATGGGATACAGCATGCACCGCAGATTCACCAATACTGTACTCTTTTACTTCCAATACTGGATTGATTCCGATGACGGCTCTATCACCAGATTCACGAGGAATCACAGTCGTAGATATTGTCTCACCATTTCTATCTAATGTAAGTGACACTACGTGATTGCTATGACCTTTTAGAGACTCTGTAATATCTTTCCATTCTTTAATGGATTGACCATTAATGGATACAATTTTGTCTCCCTTTTGGATACCAGCCGTAGCCGCTGGATTTCCTGCTAATATATCTCCAATAATCGGTTCCTGAGATGGTATTGTGGTTCCATGGAACGCGAATACAAAAAAGTATATCACAATAGCCAATAAAAAGTTAAATGTAGCACCTGCAGCGATAACGATAAATCGTTGCCATACAGGTTTACTATTAAAACCACGTTCGCCAGCATCTTCCGATGGATCCATACCAGCAATTTTGTTGAATCCACCTAGTGGTAATAAACGCAAGGAGTATAGTGTTTCTCCTTTTTGCTTTTGAACGACATTAGGGCCAATACCGATAGCAAATTCATCAACACGCATGCCACAGGCTTTCGCAGTTAGAAAGTGCCCCAATTCGTGAATCATAACTATAACGCCGAATACGAAGACAGCTCCTAAAATTGTAATTAACATGCACTTCTCCTTTGTATTTCTTTGGTAGCTTCTTGTCTAGCCCAGGCATCCATAGTAAGTACTTCTTCTATGGAAGTAGGCACGCCATTTATCATCCGCCCGAGAACGGTAGAAACTACTTCATATATATGTCCATAGGTAATTCGTTCATCCAGTAAGGCATACACGGCCATTTCATTGGCTGCATTAAATACAGCAGGTGCATAACCGCCTTCTTTTCCCACTGTGAAAGCTAGTCGTAAGGCAGGAAAATCATCCCACCGAGGTGCCATGAACTGAAGATCTAAACCTTTGGTAAAATCTAAATACTCCATTTGTAATGGATATCGTTTCGGATAGGTCATCGCATATTGGATAGGCTCACGCATATCTGGATTCCCTAACTGTGCCAAAATAGCACCATCTTTCATTTGAATCATAGAGTGTACAATACTTTGTGGATGTACTACTACATCAATATGATCGTAATCGAAATCAAAAAGCCAATGGGCTTCAATAACCTCTAGGCCTTTATTAAATAAAGTAGCGGAATCAATAGTAATTTTATTTCCCATATTCCATGTTGGGTGCGCTAAACAATCTTTTGCTGTGGCTCTATAAAGATCTTTTGACTTCCAATGACGTAAGGCACCACCTGAAGCTGTGATGATTAAATTTTCCACATTACCTCTATTTTGCCCTTCTAAACATTGAAAAATAGCGCTATGTTCACTATCAATAGGTAAAATCGACACACCATTGTCTTGGGCAGCTTTTGTAATTAAAGATCCACAAGCCACTAAGGTTTCTTTATTAGCAAGTCCAATCGTTTTTTGTGCACGAATCGCAGCCATGGTAGGTTCAATACCTGCTGCACCAACTACAGCAGTGACTATCATCGTCGCCTCTGGCAAAGTTGCCCCTATCGATAAAGCTTCTTTACCGCCAATAATTTCTGTAGGTCCATCATAGCGTTCTTTTAATTGTACATAGGCCTTTTCATCCACAACACCTGCTATGATAGGCTTAAATTCTGCAATTTGCTGTTCTAGTAGATCAATATTACCATGTGTTACTAAAGCCACTGCTTGAAATTGATCTGAATGTTGACGAATCACATCTAAGGTCTGTGTCCCAATAGAGCCAGTAGAGCCCAAGATACTAATAGCTTTCATAACAGCCTCCCTGAGAACGAATCATTACAGCATAAAAATATATGCCAACACCAACGGTGCCGCAAATAATAGACTATCAAACCGATCTAAGACACCACCATGACCTGGTAATAATGTACCTGAATCTTTTTTATTCGCTTGGCGTTTTAATTTCGATTCAAACAAATCTCCTAATGGTGCCAATATACCTACAATGATGCCTATTCCATAGCCAAAATTCAATGGTAAACCTAAACAAAAAGAGCCTATCCATCCTACTAATACACAGCCAATAAAACCTCCAATAAAACCTTCCAATGTTTTATTGGGACTAATAGTTGGTACAATTTTTCGTTTACCAATGGATCGACCCACGAAGTACGCAAAGGTATCGCTAGCCCAAATCGATATAAGCACAAGCCAAATCACAGCTGTACCGAAACCTTCTTGATCTGCATAATAGCTAGCATTTTCATAGATTCTATTATCGTGCAATACCATCAGTGCAATAAAGCCACTGGTAACATACAATAAACTACTGATCGTAGACTGTACTGCTAGGAGCGTTATTTTCCCGTTGCAGAAAGTATATTCAATGACCATAGAGAACATCACCAAAATACCTAAGAATAAAGCTAATGGATAGTTACCAAACAGTAAAGAACCACATACAAGAAGGATATAAATCAATCCCCACAGTGGTAATAGGCGCCGTTTCATATGACGAAATAAGCTGACACACTCAACCCAACCGATGAATGCCAATGCAGACATCACAATATTAAAAAATAGACCTCCATAGGTGATGGCAACCGCCAACAAGACAACGCCAATCAAAGCTGTGATGAGACGGGTTTTTAACATATTATTTCTCCTCTTTTAAACCACCAAATCTACGCTCACGTTGTTGGTATGCCAAGATGGCTTCTTCCAATACTTGTGGCGTAAAATCTGGCCAATGCAAAGGGGTAAACCAGAACTCTGCATAAGCAATTTGCCATAACAAGAAATTACTAATTCGTGCATCATTACTTGGTCGAATCAGTAAATCCACACGATCAAATTCTTTTGTATCTAAGTAGGAAGAAATCAATGTTTCTGTAATATCTTCCTCAGTGATAGCACCCTTTGCCACATCTTGGACAATCCGTTTTGTAGCTCTTGTGAGTTCGTCACGTCCCCCATAATTAATTGCTAATTGCAGTGTAATTCCCTTATTATCTTGTGTTAATTCCTCAGATTCTTTGATGATTCCTTGTAACTCTTGAGATAACTTGGTTATATCTCCCACAAAACGAATGCGCACACCTTCCGCATGCATACGTTTTACATTTGAAAGTAAATACTCTTTAATAAGACCCATTAACAGGCTGACTTCTTCTTCTGGCCGTTTCCAGTTTTCAGTGGAAAAACCATAGACAGTCAATGCTTTCACACCAAATCCTTGGGCTGCTTTCACAATATCCTTTAATACTTCCGCACCTGCGCGATGACCCATACTCCGTGGCATGCCTTTACGCTTTGCCCATCTACCGTTACCGTCCATGATAATGGCAATATGTTCTGGAATATTCATTGGATCTATAGTCGGTCTCTCTTGATGTTTACTTTTCTTCCATAAGTTTTTTAGCATACTGTACCTCATTCGACTGCGCCACATGACTGGCTACCATAGGATGAAAGAGAACTATCTCCCATGTGCCTTCTTTTACTATGACACGGCCTACATAATATTCTTCGGAAGAAATGGAAAAGAACCGATTATAGTTCTTTTCTATTTTTGTAGTAAAAGGGATAGAGGCAGCCTGCAAAAGAGACTGTGCAAGCTGCCATGGAAATCCCAAAATAGATGTATGTTCCATTAGACAGACATAACATCCTTTTCTTTTATATCGCGAAGTTCATCAATTAATTTAATTTTTTTGTCAGTCAATTTTTGAACTTGTTCTTGTCCATCTTTTGACACATCTTCAGTAATTGTTTTCGCTTTTTCTTCTTTTTTGATTGCATCATTAGCATCACGACGAAT
>CAUQUX010000116.1:0-4558 GCA_963521235.1 uncultured Veillonella sp.
CAACAACTGAATAGATTGTTTTGCAAAGTAGTACAAAATCTATGAATAATGGATATTTGCTATATATGAACATCTTTCGATATAATAGTTATATCAAATGGTGTTAGAATAGAATGTTTCAAGGGGAGCACCGTAAGGGGCTCCCTTTTTTTGTGAGGGGACTATGGAAGAACGATTGACCTATAAAGACTATTTAAAAGTGACAATTCCATTTATGATTTCTACGGCGACACAACCCTTGCTAGGGGTGGCAAATACGGCGATTATGGGACATATGGATAATGCCATGTATATCGCAGCGGTGGCGCTAGGGGTAATCTTGTTCAACAATATGTATTGGCTCTTTGGATTTTTGAGAGTAGCCACCACGGTGTTTTCCGCACAAGCTTTGGGGGAACAATCGAAGGAAAATACATCACTCAGTTTCTTTCGCCCTCTTATCATTGCATTATTCATTAGCGTAGGGTTTATCATTGGCTATCCTTGGATATTCGATTACTACGCTAGCTTTATGCATCCTGATCCAGAGGTCATTGCGTTGATGGCGGATTACACAGATATTTTAATCTGGGGAGCTCCGTTTGTATTGGTGAACTATGTTACCTTAGGCTGGCTTATGGGGCAGATGATGATTCGTGCTACCATGATTATGCAAATCTCTATGAACTTGCTTAACATCGCCTTGTCCTTCCTGTTCGTTTTTGGCTTTGGATTCGGTGTGAAAGGGGTAGCCTGGGCATCCTTGATTTCCCAAATTTATGCGTCCTTAGTGGGACTTGGGGCTATGTATTTAGTTCGTGAACGGTTAGACCTAACTTCTCGTATGTGGAATACTTTGAAACAGGTAAAACCATTCCTATCTATTATGAAAGTCAACACAGACCTAATGCTTCGTACCTTATGTTTGTTGACCATAAACAACTTGTTTGCCAAAGCAGGTAGTGCTATGGGGAGTGATGTATTAGCGACAAATGCTGTCATCTTGGAGATTATCTTCATCATGGCATACTTCACAGATGGTCAGGCCAATGGGGTCAGCGTATTTACAGGAAAAGCTTTTGGTAAGCGTGACTTGGTGCTTTGGAAAGATACCTTAAAAATATCTTTAGTCTGCCTAGCTGTGTATGTTGTGATTATGGAAGTGGTACTAGGTCTATTCCGTAACGATTTGATTATGATGATGACTTCGGTACCAGCTATATATACGATGGCTATGGAGTATTCTCATTACCTACTTCTATATCCTATCTGTGCTGCCGTAGGATTGCTATTGTACGGTATGTATAACGGCATCGGGCAAACGGCATCTATCCGGAACATGATGTTCATCGCGGTCATCTTCTTCGTGGGTATGCAAGAATTACTCATCCCCCGATTGGGTAATGATGGCTTGTGGACGACCTATGTGTTGACATACTTAGTAGAATCCATCATCTTAGTGTTGTTCTTGCCGTTGGCAAAGAAACGATTTTCCTTGGCGGTCTAGTATATTTCTAATGAAGGTTGCTATTTTACAAAAATATCCTAATCGATAGTAGATGGGTGTTTTATATTCTAGTTGGCACATACTATGAAGAATATCTTAATGATAAGTAAAAAACTATATAGTTGATGTTACTATAAAAAAGCGCTACCTATGAGCGAATCTGCTTAGGGTAGCGCTTTGTTATATATAAAATTATTCGTGTTGATGTTCTAAGATCAACGGTTCTGTAATATGGTAAAAGTATCGTGACATATCTTCGATGGAATATTTACGGTCGTTTTCTAACCACCACAGCACCATTTCCACAAAGGATCCCGCAATGTGATTGGAGATGAAATCATGAGGGATGTTGTTGTGAGGACAAGTCTGATTGTTCAGAAAGTGACTTTGGATGAGCTCTTTTAAACTGCTCTTGAAATGGCGCAGGAAGAGTTCGTTACTTTCACAGGATAGAAGGCCCAAAATGTTATTGTCATTGTCCTCTAAATGTTGCAAGATGTGAAGGAAGATCGCCTCCTTGATATGGCTGTTTTTGTATAAGCCGTGAGCATGAGAGAAGTCCGAGGCAGTATCGATGATGTGAGAGAATAATTCTTGGCACAATGCCTCTAGTAGATCTTCTTTCGTTTCAAAGTGCGCATAAAAGGTGCTGCGCCCAATGAGCGCCTCGTCGATAATATCTTGGACGATAATGGCGTTATAATTTTTATGTTCTAAGAGCCTAACAAAGGCATCGAAAATAGATTTTCTAGTTTTCATTTGTCGTTTATCCATAATTCCTCCTTACATAAATAAATCAAACATAATGAGATACTTGTTCAATATAGGATGTTTTTCTGTATATGTTTCGTAAATAACAAAACAGAAAAACTGATTCTTGTAAAATCTCTTAATTCCACTATACTAATAGTATATCATAAGTAACAAAGTGTTTCATATCTTTGTTGTTATGAAAATAGACTAGATGACTTAACTGAAAGCATCTATTACAAAGACTTGGTGTAGTGATGACTTTCAGCAATATAAAGTAAAAGATTAGAGAGGATGTATTCTTATGTTAGAACGAATCGATGCCATTATGAGCAGTACCGCTGCAACTGTAATTACAGGAGCCATGTTTTTAGCTGTTGCGCTACACACAACGGTTGATGTGTCTAGTTGGATTCATACATCTTGGACTGCGATTACGACCTACTATGCAGGTTTATAGTTGTAATATGAATTTCTATGTGGTATACTAAATTTGTGATTGAATAAATTCGATATAACACATCGATTATAGGAAAGGAGTATACCATGAAAGAAATTTTAGGTTTCCATTTACATCATTGTCCATATTGTGCTAATGCATTCCGTGCTATTGAAGAATTGCAAGCAGAAAACCCTGCCTTCAAAGATATCAAAATTAACTGGGTAGAAGATCAAGATGCGGTAGAATTATTTAAAACACACCCATATGAATACTATCCAAACTTATGGTTTGATTTAGATAAACAGTATGAGGCACAACCAGGTGAAAGCTATGAACAAACAAAAGCGTTGATCAAAGCTGTGTTTGAGAAAGCGATTCAATAATCGTTTTACTTTCATCTAAAATACTATATAATAAAAGCAGATGCTATGATGCATCTGCTTTTTCTTGATATAATCGTAGATTTTAATAGTTTGCGTGAGGAGGATATATGTTAAATTTTGTGGCCTTAGATTTTGAAACGGCTAATGAAAGCAAGAATAGTGCAATTTCCTTAGCGGTGGTGACAGTGGAAAATGGACGGATTACGAAACGTGGTTACAGTTTGATTAAACCACCGGTTATGCAGTTTAGCCAAGAGTTTATAAAGATTCATGGGATTCAACCGGAAGAAGTGTTGAATAAACCTACCTTTGACCAATTGTGGCCGGCGATTTATAACAACCATTTAAAAGGTAAACTGTTAGTCGCCCACAATGCGAAGTTCGACATCGATGTGCTGCGTGCCACTTTGGACCATTACCATATTGAATGGCCTGATTTGGAATATACTTGCACAGTTCGTATTACTCGTAAAGTTTGGCCTAATCTTGTGAATCATAAATTAAATACATTAGGTGAATTTTTAGGGATTAAGTTTAACCATCACAATGCTTTGGACGATTCTGAAGTATGTGCCAAAGTAGCCATTGCGGCAGCAAAGGAGAAAGGTATAGATTCCATGCGAGGTTTATTACACTTGATCAATATGAAGCCAGATTCCTTTATTACCGATGAACGACGGGCTCAAATGGAAGTGAAACAAAGCGGCACACAAGATACCTTTTTTTAGTAAGCCATAGTATCTACTAGGACTTGTATAGGTAAGGTGGATTTTATGCAGCTATTAATAGATACCTGTGTTTAATAGAGCGATTCATGAGTAGGAATACTCCCTATAACTATTACATTTAGTCATACTAGTAACAGTATAGATTTGTATGTGTATATAGGGTAAGAAATAAAAGTACTTTGTATGATATATGAAAAGGCTTATAGACATAGAAACGACGAGTGCTAATTTTATAAGGGAAATAAAGCCGAGCTAAGTACTAGTTATCTTTGCATGAAAAGATAATAGCAGATACACTACATTAGCCCCCACCGCTCCCTAATAAGCCCCCATATGATGTACTCATAATCTATGGAGTACTAGAATTTTATACAAATTGATACTGAAGTAATAAGAAACCGGCGCCATATTCCCCTGAACGAACATTCAGAATGCAGTGAGAGAAGGGGGATGTGGCGCCGGTTTTGTATCTCATAAGGGAAAAATTGTGATAAAAATCATGCTGCTCATCAGATTATGAGTAAATTATATAACTTATTATTTAATTAAGTGTTGAAAAAAATGTTAAAATATGAAAGAATAGAACCATATGAAAATATATTCTTATTGAGTTAAATTACAAAGCCATAGATAGGAGGTATTCCATGTCGGAATTACGATGGAATCCTTTATTGCGGACTTGGACAATGGTCGCTTCTAATCGTAAAGCACGCCCAACGATGCCAAAGGATTGGTGCCCATTCTGCCCAGGTATTAACAAAAAAGTCCC
>CAUQUX010000117.1:0-4547 GCA_963521235.1 uncultured Veillonella sp.
GGAAACCAAGTTCTTCTCGTTTCGCCAAATAGTTTTGTGCACAAATACGAGCCATGTTACGAACACGACCGATGAAAGCTGTTCTTTCAGAAATAGAAATGGCACCACGTGCATCTAGCAAGTTGAATGTATGGGAACATTTCAATACATAATCGTAGGCCGGCAATACGAAACCTAATTGACATACACGTGTAGCCTCTGCTTCGTACATGTCAAATAATTTGAACAACATATCTGTATCTGCTAATTCAAAGCTGTATGTAGACTGTTCTACTTCATTTGCATGCCATACATCGCCGTATGTATATTGTTCGTTCCATTGTAAGTCATACACATTTTCTACGCCTTGAATGTACATAGCCAAACGTTCTAAGCCGTATGTAATTTCTACGGACACTGGTTTTACATCGATAGATCCTACTTGTTGGAAATAGGTAAACTGCGTTACTTCCATACCGTCTAACCATACTTCCCAACCAAGACCCCAAGCGCCTAATGTTGGAGATTCCCAGTTATCTTCTACGAAACGGATATCATGATCTTCTGCATGAATGCCAAGAGCAGCCAAACTTTGCAAGTATAATTCTTGAATATTATCTGGAGACGGTTTGATAATCACTTGGAATTGATGATGTTGAAATAAACGGTTCGGATTGTCACCATAACGACCGTCTGCTGGACGACGGGATGGTTCTACATAACATACAGACCATGGTTCTGGTCCCAATGCATGTAAGAACGTAGCAGGGTTCATAGTACCCGCCCCTTTTTCAATGTCATATGGTTGTTGCAAAATGCAACCTTGTTCACCCCAGAAGTTTTGGAGTGTAAAAATCATCTCTTGAAATGTCATTTCCATTCCTCCTTATGTTTTACAGGGAATAAAAAAAGTCCCTGCAACGAAAATCGCTACAGGGACGAGATATACCCGCGGTTCCACCCTAATTGGCTAATGCCCTCTTTTAAAAAATAGCCTTTACTAATTGTCCATACCTAGTATGGTACAACGTTCCTGCCCATGCTCCACAGCGCCTTCTACTCAATCGTGAGCTTTCACCGTCCTCACTCGCTAACGGGAGTATACTCCTCTGCTTCATCACTTATGTATATATACTATTGTATGGATAAAAGGGATTAGTGTCAAGGTGTATCCGCTGAATTACTGATGTAAGTTCTTAATTGCTTTTACTATCCCCCTATTCCACAATAGTCTAGCAATATATTCTGTATATTATTTTTCCAAGAACATCTTGCACCATTCCATGTTCTCTATCCACATGGCCGTTTCATATTCGATGTCTTCCATTTCTGTGATGGCTGAGATCACCGCAATACCGTCCACTGGTTCCGCTAAGACATCATCAAAGTTATCTCGATTAATGCCACCAATAGCCACCATAGGAATAGTTGGATTATGAGCACGTAAAGCTAAAATTAATTCGGGCCCTCGCACAGTTTTGGCATCTTTCTTTGTACTTGTCGCATACATAGGACCTACGCCGATATAATCCACATAGTCCAACTTTGTGTTCTCTAACTCTTCTACAGAGTTAATAGACGTCCCCACAAGGGCGTTAGGCAATCGTTTGTGTACTTCGTCAAGGTCCATATCGTCTTGTCCCACATGGACGCCATCAGCGCCTATCTTTTCAGCTAATTTTACATCATCATTGATGATGAAAGGAACTCCATATTCTTTGCAAATTTTCTGTAACTCCCGTGCCAACTGTTCTTTTTCGTCACCTACTAAAGCACCTTCTCCTTTTTCACGAAGTTGAAAGCAAGTAATACCCCCTTTACAAGCTTCTGTAAGGGTCTTGTGAATATCCTTCGTATTCGGTGTTCCACAAATGAAGTACAACCCCATCATGGATCGCACTGTATCTATATCATAATATTTCAAAATAATCCTCGTTTCTTATATAACAACCAAAACAGATTACTTATAGTATACCACGATACTAAGTATGGTTGATATGATATGGATCATACCTGTATTACTCAGAATATTCATCCCCATAGGCCATATGATTCACCGGTCCATTGCCTGTACCCAGCCCAGGGTTCTGCAAAATAGCTAATCGGATATATTCTTTACCAATCGTAATGGCATCTTCCAAAGATTTTCCTTTAGCTAGTTCTGCTGTAATGACAGCTGAAAAAGTACAACCCGTGCCGTGTGTATGTACTGTGTCGTATTTAGGACTTGTCCAAGAGCGACGCATGGACATGGTATCTTTTGTAAACAAGTAATCTGTGGCCTCATCTCCTATGTGACCACCTTTGATGATAACTGCTTGAGGGCCTAATTCTTGTAAAATACGAATCCCTGCTGTATGTAAAGCTTCTACCGTATCAATTTTCATATCTGCTAGTACTTCGGCTTCACTACGGTTCGGTGTAATCAAGGTCGCTTTCGGAATCAATTTGCTTTGTAAGGCTTTCACCGCCTCATCGGAAATCAATCGATCCCCACTGGTGGCAATCATCACAGGGTCTAACACATAGGGTACCTTAGGATCTATATATGTCCCGATGAGTTCCATCATCTCTGCTGTGGCTAACATGCCAGTTTTCACTGCTTCCGGTACAATGTCTGTATACACCGATTGTAACTGTGCTTCAATCATGGATACATCCATATGGGCAATTTGCGTTACACCTCTTGTGTTTTGTGCCACTACGGATGTAATAACAGCCATCCCATAGACATGACGACTTTGAAAGCTTTTTAAGTCCGCCATCACCCCTGCACCGCCTGTTGGATCTGTTCCTGCAATTGTTAACGCTTTATGTAATTTCATAGGTATCTCCTTTACTAGTAACAAAAAAGAACCAATCCTTTGGACGGTTCTTGTACAATGTCTAGTATTCGATGCCATCCACTTTCCTCCGCCAGCATTATCTGGTTCAGGTCTAGGGTTTTGACACTCATCAATCTCAGCATAAGCACCCCTAGTGGTTCTTATATTAATTTAGTTATAACATGAAATAGTAACCAATGCAATACAATAAATGACAGCTTAGCTACTTTCAATAAAAGATATTCACTCTCAATATAATTATTCACATTTCCTATGTATTTCATATAATAGATTACATTCACCTATATATTGCTATTGACGTAGTATCATTCAATTCGTATAATACATCTGTAAGGGGTGCTCACTGAAGTGGGCTGAGAAGTGGCTATGTGCTACTAACCCATAACCTGATTTGGATAATGCCAACGTAGGGATATATTAGTATATTTTTGTAGTACCTATACAAACACATAAGGACACATTACCATATGGTTCCTGTTTGCAATACTTGGTCTCTTAAGAATATCTATCATCTACAGGCTAATCGTTTCAGATTAGTCTTTTTTGTTCCCACTGGCATAGTTAGGAGTATTCATGAGTGATTCAAAACTTTCATCATCGCGGTTGTCCCTCATTTGGTTCGGCGCCGCTCTTTCCATTGCGGAAATTATGACTGGCACCTATTTTGCGCCCCTAGGATTTTCCGACGGCCTATTAGCCATCATCATCGGTCACGTCATCGGCTGTTTGCTATTATTTGGTGCAGGACTCATCGGCGCTCGTGAACACATGAGTTCTATGCAAACTGTATCCACTGTCTTTGGCAATGGGGGCATGAAATTATTTTCCATTTTAAACGTTCTACAACTGATTGGTTGGACCGGTATTATGATTTATGACGGTGCTCTTGGTGCCGTAGAGTTATGGAATCTACCATTCACTGCGTGGACTTTCATTATCGGTGCTCTCATCATTGTATGGCTCTTCATTGGTATCCGTAACATGGGCTATATCAATAGCATCATGGGCTACGGCTTAGGTATCCTCTGCATCTATTTGTTAATTAGCTTGTTACAAGAAAGTTCCATTCACAGCCAAGGAATCATCACTGATGAAATGACTTTCACAGCGGCTTTGGAATTATCCATCGCTATGCCATTGTCTTGGCTACCATTGATTAGTGATTATACTCGATTATCCAAGAACCCTGTAGCAGGTACTGCATCTAGTGCCATCGTATACGGCGTAACTAGCTCTGTCATGTATGTATTAGGCCTCGCTGCGGCCCTCTATACAAATGAAAGCAACATTGCAAAGGTTCTACTTCATGCTGGTTTAGGATTTGGTGGGTTAATTATCATCGTATTCTCTACTGTCACAACTACTTTTATGGATGCCCTATCTGCAGGTATTTCCTCTGAAAGCTTGCAATCTAAATATTCTGGTCGTACTATCGGTATTATCGTTACCGTCATCGGCACCATCGGTGCATCCATCTATCCAATGGATAATATCATTCCTTTCTTATATATGATTGGATCCGTGTTTGCCCCAATGATTGCTATTTTATTAACTCACTATTTCTTATTACGTCATTGTCCACACCTTGACCATGGACCTAGTTTGTATATCATTTGTTGGGCATCTGGTACTTATATGTACCATCAATTCCTTGACAGCAACCCATTCTTAGGGGCTAGCCTATCTACTATCGTAGGAACAGCATTAGCAACCATTGCAACG
>CAUQUX010000118.1:0-4480 GCA_963521235.1 uncultured Veillonella sp.
TTCAAAATTTATATGGTGTACATAGTCGCATCGTAGAAGGTCCGACGGAAGATTCCATTCATATTATTTTTACAGAAACAGTGAAATAAGTATTTATGTATAAGGAGGTATCACATGGAATTATTTGAATTATTTATTAAAGGTGGATATGTAATGTATCCATTGTTACTTTGTTCTTTCATTGCTGTGATTATTTTCGTAGAACGATTACGTTTTTATCGCTCTATGTTAGATGACGTGAATGCGTTGCGTGAAACGATTATTCCACTAGTACAACAAAGCAACTGGAAGGGTTTACAAGCTTTAAAAGAAAGCAACAAAGGTATGGCTACGCATGTCATTGCAGAAGCAGCTCGTGGTGGCAATAACAAAGAGCAACAAGAAAAATTATTGGAAGCAGCGACGATTAGTGAATCTGCAAAATTACGTCAATATTTGAATTACATTGAATCTATCGTTACCATGGCTCCATTATTGGGATTGTTGGGTACAGTAACAGGGATGATTGGTTCTTTCAGCGTATTATCCATTTCTGAAGGACAACCATTTGCCATCACTGGTGGTGTAGGGGAAGCCTTGATTGCTACAGCTACAGGCTTGATCGTGGCGATTATTGCTTTGATTTTACATACATACCTAGTGCAACAACAAGATATTTTGATTAGCCAAATCGAAGATGCAAGTGCTATGTATATGGCGGAATTGGCAGGTGACAACCATGCGGCTTAGATCCTTACGGACTACGTCTAAACCGAAACTCATGATTATCCCAATGATTGATATTATCTTCTTTTTATTGGTATTCTTCATGATGAGTATGTTGACGATGGTCGTACAAAAATCTGTGCCAATTCAATTACCACAAGCAGTGGCATCGAAAGTGGACTTGCAACGTAAAATTCCAATTACTGTGACCAGTAATGGACAAATTTATGTGGAAGCACAACCGGTGACCCTTGACCAAATGATTCGTTACTTGCAAGCAGAAAAAGCGAAGGGCGATGACATGGTGGTTATCTTGCGTGGTGATGCGAAAGCAGAATATGGCGCATTTGTTACTGTCTTAGACACATTGAAACAAATGGGTATCGTAAAAGTATCCATTGCGACAGATAGTAAATAAGGAGGTACTATGGATAGACGATGGCGTATACCCGCAGTGATATCCGGACTGACAAATATAGGTCTTGTAGTACTTCTAGGCATATTGGGGCATATCCAAACTCCGACACCAGAATCGGATGAAATTGTAGAGGTGCAGTTGGTCCATGAGGATAAAGGTAGTACAGGGCAACCGAGTGCAGGACCAGCCATTACAGCGCCTCATACTGAAAAACGTGAAATCCCACCACCGATTACGAATTTAGCCGATGCAGAAGCAATTTTAGAACAAGTGAAAGTAGAAGCGCCCAAACAGGTAGCGATTGTAGCACCGCCATCAGCACTTCCAGGAAATCCTGGAGGCGGTGGAGAAGGTACGGGACCTAGTGATGGAAATGGTGATGGTAACGGAGATGGCAATGGAGATAGCAACGGTGACGGAAATGGGGATGGCAATGGAGCAGATGGTAATGACGATGGAGTCATCGTTGATGCGGGTAGCTTATCTCTAGTGAGAGATGTAGAAGCACCGTACCCACCTAAAATGCTACGGCAAGGTAAAACAGGCACTGTAGTTGTTCAATTGGTAGTAGAAAAAGACGGTTCTGTTAGCTCCGTAGATATTATTGGTGGCAGCGGACAACCTGAATTTGAACAAGCCGTGATGCGCGTAGCATACCAGTGGACTTTCGTACCAGCCACACGAAACGGACGACCAGTTCGTGCCTATGCAACGAGAACCTATCGGTTTGCGTTGTAAAATGAAATAGATGTATCTATGCATTAGCTTAGATGAAGTGCATAGCGCCATATGGTTCTGACTACGTGTAGTTAGAGTTGTATGGCGTTTTGTGTTCCTAACAGAAAGGTATATAGGTTTTCGTAAGAAAAGGTGAAGCTCTTTCAGGAATAAACTACTAGCCTATCAATTGAAAAAGGTATATACTATGCCATGACATACAATGTAAAGGAGGCGTTAGTATGGAAGTTGTTAGTCAAGAGGTAAAAAGTCGGTTTTTACGCTTGCAAATGAATTCTTTGATTGGTGTATGGATTGGATATGCAGCCTATTACTTAGTGCGTAGTAATTTTAATTTAGCGTTGCCTTATTTATCTGGTGAGCTAGATTTAAGTAAAACGCAATTAGGCTTATTATCAAGCTGCTTATTGATTACATATGGTCTTAGCAAAGGATTCATGTCTGTGTTGGCCGATAAAGCAAATCCGAAGTATTTTATGGCTATTGGTTTGACTTTATGCGTCATCTTAAATGTATTGATGGGATTCACCACACATTATTCCTTATTTATCGGACTCGTTATTTTATTAGGTTTATTCCAAGGGATGGGTGTAGGACCGTCAATCATTACGGTAGGCTATTGGTTCCCTAGATCGCAACGTGGTCGTGCTAGTACGATTTGGAATATGTCCCACAATTTAGGCGGTGGCATTGTAGCGCCTATCGTGGGCGTAGCGATTGGCTATTTAGGAACAGAGCATTGGCGAATCGGTACATTTGCAGTACCAGCTATCTTAGCAGCTATTTGTGTCTTATTAGTCTTATATTTTGTTCGTAAGCGTCCAACCGAAGAAGGCTTGCCAACTGTAGAGGAAGTATTCCAAGAGGAAGCGGCAGGACAAAAATCTGCTAAAATGGCAGCGGACAAGCCAGAGAATATGAATGCATTCCAAGTGTTTTACAACTTTGTATTTAAAAATCCAAACTCTTGGTATTTGGTATTAATTGACGTATTCGTATACATGGTACGCTTTGGCATGATTACTTGGATTCCTTTGTACTTACTGAAAGTAAAAGGTTTTACGAAAACCGAGATGAGTGTAGCTTACATGTTGTTTGAATGGGCTGCTATTCCATCTACTATCTTGGCAGGCTACTTAGTAGACAAATACTTCAAAGGTCGTATTATGCAATTACCAATCTATTGCCTAGTGGTAATCTTTGCTTGTGTGATTGGCTATATGAACTCTGATAGTATTTTGTGGGCCACTGTATTTGCTTGTATTACAGGCTGCTTGATTTACATTCCACAATCTATGATTCCAGTACAGGCAATGGAAGTCATTCCAACCTTTGCCTTAGGATCTGCCGTGGGCTTGCGTGGTTTTATGAGTTACCTTGTGGGTAGTTCCTTAGGAACAACACTCTTTGGTTTCGTTGTAGACCATTGGGGCTGGGACATGGGTTTCTACACATTGCTAGTGGGTGTAGTCCTTTGTATGTTCTCTTGCTACTTATCTAATAGAGGGGTACAAAAAATCTATGCTGCTGCTGATAAAGCATAAATAGATATTTCAATGCTAATAAAAGAATAGGCACTAGTAGAATTTGCTAGTGAAAGTTACGAAGGAAAGCCTAAAAGTAGGCTTTCCTTTTTCGTATAAAACAATATTCAATGAAAAAGATAGAATTTATTTAAATGAATTTGTCATAGAAACCATAAAAATGATAAAATGTAATGAGATATTGCATTATATTGCATAAAATAAGGTTAATTTATGTAAAAATGTTATTAGCTCCATAAAAATGGTGAAATAAATAAAAAACTACATTCTATTACATAAAATGATAAAATCCTATAAAAATATGTTGTGGAATACATAAAATGACTGCAAGAATATATTGTCGAATCCATAAAATATAAAAGTTAAACGAAATTTGCAATAAAATCCATAATACAAAGGAGGGAATATATGAAGTTAATTGAACGCAAACAGTATTTAGACTTTCTGCGTAATCATCGGTACACGGATGCGATTATTGTTGTATCTGGTATCCGTCGTTGTGGTAAGTCAACGCTCTTTCAATTGTATAAGGAAGAGCTGTTGGCTCAAGATGTTCAGCCAGAGCGGATTATAAGTATTAACTTTGAAGATTTAGAGTATGAACATTTACAAGAGTATCGTACATTGTATGAATATATTTTAGAACGGCTTATACCGAATCAAGAGATGTATATATTTCTTGATGAAATACAACACGTACCTAATTTTGAAAAAGTGGTGGACAGTTTGTACATCAAAGATAAGGTGAAGGTATACATCACTGGATCTAATGCGTATTTTATGTCTTCTGAAATGGCCACATTATTATCGGGACGCTATGTACAGCTAGATATGTTGCCACTTTCATTCAAAGAATTTTGTGAGGCTCATGGAAACGATGAGCACCAATTATTAGAGGAATTGTATCAAAAATATATTCAATATAGTTCCTTCCCGGGCACTTTAACGTTAGGGGATAATCTGCCGATGATACTAGATTATTTACAGGGCATATTTAACACCATTGTGTTGAAAGACATTATTACTCGCAGTAAAATTGGAGATCCTCAATTATTGGAAAGTGTGGCTAGATATT
>CAUQUX010000119.1:0-4385 GCA_963521235.1 uncultured Veillonella sp.
AATTTGATGACTTCTGTTAAGAATTCCCATGCCCAATGGATGGCTTCTTTTTTGAAATAATCACCAAAAGAGAAGTTACCCAACATTTCAAAGAATGTATGGTGACGTGCTGTACGTCCTACATTTTCAATATCCCCTGTACGAATTGACTTTTGACTTGTGGTAATTCGTGTACAAGGTGGTACTAATTTACCTGTAAAAAATGGTTTCAATGGCGCCATACCAGCACCGATTAATAACAAAGATGGATCGTTATCTGGAACAAGAGAATAACTCTCTTGCTTTAAATGTCCTTTACTTTCAAAAAAATTCAAATACGCCTGGCGTAATTCATTTCCTGTCATGGTTTCCCTCCTAAAATTGTCTATTGCATTTATTATACCACAGATTTTTATGAAAGTATGCATTGAGGTAATGGATTCCTTACCATACATAGAAATAACAAGTATCTTCCGCTGGTTTCATTCTTCATACTCCTTACTAAACATTTCTGTATATATTCAGTATAGCACAAAAGCAGCCAATAAGGCTGCTTATATACTGCTTTCTATTCTATATTTATAAAGAATCGCTTATCTGCACTTAGCCAAATTCACTAAGAATGTCACCACATAGAGTCCAATGGCTGTCAGAACGATGGTCCCCCCTGGTGCAAAGTCTAGCCAAAAGGCACTGCACAGTCCGCCGATGACGGAAAGGACTGAATATACGGTGGCGATACCCCATGTTTCTTTGAAGCCCCGTTTCCATAAATGAGCAGATGCAACAGGAACTATCATCAACGCACTGATCAATAGAATCCCTACTACTGTCATCCCCATGACAACTACAAGGGCTGTTAAGATGGCAAAAATCATGTTTACACGATTTACATTGATACCTACAGTGCGAGCAATTTCCTCGTCAAAGGAGGTAAGCATTAAGGAGTGATACACAAATTTCATGATAATGCCCACCACGATTGCCACAACACCGATACCATAAATATCTGTCATGGTCACCGTCAAGATACTGCCAAATAAAAAGTTCAACAATCCTGTGCTTGGCATTTTTACTAACGTGGAAAATACAATAGCTAGGGCTAAGCCTGCATAAAAGAATAACGCCATAATCATATCTGCATATTGTTTCTGATACCGACGCACCAGTTCTATGCCCATGGCAGAAAGTACGGTCAATACTACGGCACCTAATGGAGGGTATACTTTTAGCAAGGATGCCCCCGTCACACCAGCAAAGGCAATATGCCCTAAGCCGTCGCCAAGCATAGATTGCCGTTTGATGACGATGAACATACCAATTAAAGGGCACATGAGAGCCACGATGAGACCTGCTAAAAAGGCACGTTGCATAAATGTATAGGATAAAATGTCCATCTTAACCTCCTAAATGCCATGCCAAACGAGATCCCCGATGACTTTCCATAAAGCCTTTACAAGGTCCATAGTAACAAGCATGTCCATCCACACATAAAATTGTATCTGCCACTTCCATGGCTTCCGTCACATCATGCGTAACCATGATAACAGTGATGTTTTCTTCTTTTAAAGAACGCAACACTTCATATATTTTCTTGCTCGTTTCAAAGTCGATACCACTTGTGGGCTCATCCAGTAAAATATAGTTCGGTTTCCGTGCTAAGGCTTGTGCCAACATGACACGTTGCTGTTGGCCGCCACTGAGCTCACCGATACGACGTTTTAGAAAGTCTTGCATCCCTACTAATTCCAAAGCATCCAAGATACGTCCTTTTCTATCTTCCTTCGGCACATGAAATAAAGCTAACCCTACGACTTCTTCTACGGTGGCTGGAAATTGCGCTGCATTCTTATTATAAATTTGTGGTACCAAGTGAATGAGCCCTTTCATTTGTGCCTCTTTTGGACTAATGCCATCTAAGCAAAGATGTCCTGCTGTCGGTTCTAACAACCCGGCTACCATACGTAGCCACGTGGTTTTACCTGACCCATTAGGGCCTACCACCAATACAAACTCGCCTTTAGGAATGGTCATCGTCATATCGTGAATCACTGGTTGTGAACCATAGGAAAATTGTACTTCTTGTATATGAATGCCTGTGTGCGTCATAATTTACTCCTTTATGTCTCAACCGCATATATAGTAGAAGCTGTAATGACAGTATCATTACAGCTTCTGTGTTATAGTACACGTTTTGCCCCTCTGTAACGTGGCCCCCAATAGCTGTCATCAATATCAGCTACGGCTACACCACTACTAGAGGTGGCACTGATGAATTGCCCGTCTCCAATGTAAATACCAGAATGGGAAATCCCCGGTTCATAGGTTTCAAAGAATACTAAATCACCTGGTTGTAGATTACTTTTTTCTACATTTTTACCCACTGCATACTGTTCGTCAGCTTGGCGCGGCATATCAAAACCTATCTTTTGGAATACATAGCGAATGTATCCAGAGCAATCAAAGCCCGCTGGCGTAGTACCTCCAAATTTATAAGGCACTCCCGTAAACGTATTCGCATAAGTCAAGATCTCTTTCACATTGCCAGACACAGGTTGATGTCCAATCTCTAAACCTTTGTATGTTTTGCCTTTTTTCTTGAAAGTTAGCCCTTGTGGAGCAGAGTTTTTGCCTTTTTTATGTTTTAATGTAGAAGTGAGCGCTGTGGATTCTACTTGTCGATTCGGATCAATATGTGATAATAATAACGCATCTTTTTCTGAAATTTCTTTTTTTTTCGATACTGTTTTCGTCGTCATTGGCAGTGGCTTGCCCATTAATTTTTTATAGGTCACTGCCCCTAATATACCGTCCACGGTTAAACCATTATCTTTTTGGAATAACCTAACAGCCCACTTTGTATTTGCATCATATTCGCTAGTTTCTCTAGCTTTATACCCCGCTGCGATGAGTTTCTTTTGAATACCAAGAATTTCATTGCCTGTATCGCCGTACTGATACGCTCCTTGTACACTAGTACCTAAGAAACCTAACAATAGAGCAAGTACAAGGTATTGTTTCTTTTTACTCGTCATAGGACTCCTCTCTTATATACGATTATTTGTCTTGTATGTGACAGTTGATGGTATCTTTCACCCAATATAACGGTCGTTGTTTTACTTCTTCAAAGATTCGCCCTACATATTCTCCAATGATACCGATGCCTACTAGCTGTACGCCACCTAGGAAGAAAATCGCTACCCCTAAGGTAGACCAACCACTAATGACATTGTCAGAGAAGAAATGAACGAATAGGATATGTCCGATCATAATAAGGCTTAGCAATCCACATAATAAACCAATATACAAAGCTAACCGCAAAGGGACTCTGGAAAATGCTGTAATGCCATCTAAGGCAAAGCGCATCATTTTTTTGACATTAAATTTAGATGTCCCTGCAAAGCGTGGTGGCGCTACAAAATGAAATTCATGTTGTACGAACCCTAAATCGCCTACAATGCCCCGCAAAAATCTACCATGTTCACGGAAGTTTTTCAATGTTTCTAAGGACTTTCGATTCATCAAACGGAAATCGGAACCGCCTTCCACGATAGGAACATTGGCTAATTTATTAAGCACTTTGTAGTAATATTTCGATGTGAACGCTTTGGCCCAACTAGCATCTTCTGTGGAATCGCGAATGGTACGTACTACATCTGCACCTGCTTCCCAATGCTTCACTAGTTCTGGAATCAACTCTGGTGGATGTTGCATATCTCCATCCATGGTGATGACCGCATCACCTTGGGCGTAATCTAGTCCACAGGTCAAGGCTAATTGATGACCGAAGTTGCGTGCTAAGAGCAATACCTTTACCTTTGGATCTTGGCTACCAATATATCGAAGCATGCCTGCACTATCATCACTGGACCCATCATCGACGAAAATAATTTCATGGTCATAGTCAAGCGTAAGCAATACATCTTTGACTGTAGTATAAAATTTTTGAATATTATCTTCCTCATTAAATACGGGAACAACAATTGACAGTAACATAGCTCCTCCTTATGATCTTTACCTATCTATTTTACAGGATTGAGGCTTGTTTTGCAAACTCCGCTGTATATGGAGACGATATCTGACATGTAGAACATATGCTGCAACAAGGATTCATAATATATAGTGGCAAAGACATTTTATATCCTGTATACTGATGATAACAATATTTCTCTTTTCTGATACTGATTATTTTTCATCATACTTCTTGTTGCCCTTCAATAATAAGAACCTCTATTTTATTTAACATTTATTTAGCACTTTTAAGCTCATTCTTTCACAACATTTATAAAGCATATGATATTAATCCCATTTAGCAGTTAATTTTATTTAACATTTATTTAGCACTTCTAAACTCATTCTTTCACAACATTTATAAAGCATATGATATTAATCCCATTTAGCAGTTA
>CAUQUX010000120.1:0-4381 GCA_963521235.1 uncultured Veillonella sp.
ACTTTCCTCTTTTTTATGTATAAACTATTTTGTTGTAGTCCCTTTATAGACATAGAGGAATGCTGACACCATATCATCAACAGTCCTCTATGCTATTTAATGACTAGTAAGTAAATACACTTCTTGTAAAAAATTACACACTATCCAATAGCATCTATTAGAATTTGTAAGTCATCTGTACTGTGGAGTAGTTACCTAATTTAAAACGTTCTGGTCCAAATAATGTATCTCGTTGTCCGATACCTTTAGCACCAAATGTATAACTTGCTTCTACTAACCAGTTTTTCGCTGGTACATAGGAACCACCTAATGTGAAGCTTTCAATACCATCTAAGTAACGATCAGTTAAACCATTCGTACCATTGCCACCGAAGAAGGAGCCATGTTCAAAGTATTTATAGTCCGCATACATAGACCAAGTTTGCGGTCTTGCAATATCCGCCATACCTACTTGTGCACGCATTACCCAGAAGGTAGGAGTGCTACCCATTTTATGACCCAAGACAGCAAAGTCATTCGTAGCTGCATTGTAATCATATGCTGTTTGACCATTCAAATGTTTACCTAAGTTGGACAAGTTTTTACCATAGTCAAAGGATAGCATTGCGCTCTTACCTAGAGTATATCGTGCGCCTACAGCCAATACATTGGCCACTTGGTTATAACGATGTGTTTCATTGCCTTTTACACCAGCTGTTTCTTTTGCCGTTTCAAAGACTACATCACGATTACCTTGAGAATGTAAGTACCATGCAGATACGCCTAAATTAGGTTTCACTTGTTGTTTTACTTCCACAAAGAAAGCTCGTTTAATGCTTGGCACTTCTGCGCGATCAAGAACATAGCCTTGTTGTAATACATGAACACCTGTCGCTTCGCCTAATGGTACACGAGGGAATAGACTACCTTTTTCAGTGAATCGTAAATCTGAAGTGATTTTGTTCGCATAGGCTGCTACTGGTGCTACTAGTCCTTTGTTGTCCACTCCGTCAGCAGGCAATGTATTTTCTTTTTCTAAAGTTGCCCGTAACACCTTTTCATCCACAGTGCCACCTACGATATCGGTAGCCGTAAATGGAGGACGGTTGATATTTTCCGTATCATCTTTAATTTTATCATTGTAATAATCTACAAGCCAAGATGATAAATCCTGTTTTTTCAGTAACTCAAAATGTTCTTTTTCTACATCCGTGAAAGTGCCATTCGCACTTTCTTTACCTCGATAACTTTCTAATGTGCCTAGGCCTGTTGGATGAGCTGCTACAAAGTCAGCCAATTTTTTATTTACTGTATCTAAGTCGCTTTGTTTTTCATCTCGTGAAGCTGTATGAGATTTTAAATCATCAACTGCATAGCCATATTCTTCTTTGGCACTATCTTCTGCACTTTTGATAGCTTCTTTGATATTTTTGTTATACCGCTCGATTAAAGTAGCTCCACGCTCTGCCAAGAATTTTTTCACAAATTCACTACCATCGCCTCGGATCGGTGCATCATCGTCATAGCTATATCCTAAAATATCTTTATTCAATGATGGGTATAAATCCGCCGACATGGTTCTAGGGAATGTTTGTGACGCCGTAGCATATTTATCTGTATCTGTACTATAGAATGGATACGTACCAGTTTCCGTCAGGTATTTAACCCCTGCTTCACCTACCTTTTCAGGTGCCTTTCCAGTAGCTGGATCATAAGTTTTTGTATAGCCATACACCGCTTTTGGAATGCTGATATAATATTTTGTTTCCTCAGACTTCAAGTAGTTTGGATACGCTTGTTTCGCCCAATTGTAGTACTTACGAATGGTTTCGTATTGACCCGCTACATCACCCACTTTTTCACGAACCGCTATGTTCATTGGCTTAAATGGTTTTGTTAGTTTCAACCCCTCTACACTATTCAAGAACTCATTCACTGTCAATGGACGTTCCATAGTTTTATAGGACATTTGTGTATACGCGGAATCTGTGATACCTGTATTTCTAGAGAAATCACCATAGCCGACACGAACTTGCGTATGATCTTTCGTCCAAACAGCACGAACCCCATCAAAAGTTTGGTTGAACCAATAACCAGTTTCCCCTAATTTTTCTGGTAAACGTCCTACAGAGAAATCCCAAGATTTTTCTTTTCTTGTGATATTCGCTTCTTCTAATTTCACTTTACGTAAGCTTCGATTCGTATCCACCGTATCTTCTGTAGCATGGCCTGCATGACCGCTGGCGCTAGTGATAACTTTCACCGCCGTTTTATCATTAATACGACCTTCTACGCCGACTTGTACTTTTTGTTCCCAACCGTTTTCAGATGGATCTTGCATATTTTTCATAGCAGAACCAATAGCAGATGTTAACGTAGTTCTTACATCAGGACGGTTTTGACCTTCCATATAATGGGTACGCCATGCATAGTCACCTACAAAACGCAGGTTAGATGCCTTAATATCGTCAAATGGTCTAGTAATGAATGCCGTAAAGTCTACAGGGCCCAAATCGACACTGGATATTTCTTTGCCTGTTTGGTCTTGTAATACTTTGTGAACATGTCCATCACTGCCAATTTTAAAGTTAAGGCCAACGCGATATACACGACCTTGCATAGCTCGGTCATCATCGCGGTAGTTAAACAAGTTATCTACACCAATGTAGGCTTTCATATCATTGCCCCAAGATTTTTGAACAATGAAATTCCATACACTATATGTTTTGGATTGATACTCTTGCTTTTTACCTTCTTTAAAGTATGTATCAATATGTGAAATATTAGGATTTTCATTCTCTGCTGGCCCATAGGAATCGATGAAATTACCATTGCCTGCTAAGGAACGACTATCCAACATGTTCATATACAGATTACCATACAAGGATGCATGGAAACCAGAATCTTTATCATCATAGTTGATGCCTACATCAATTTTATGTTGCGGTTTATCCAATAATTGTTTCGGCAAGGTTGGATCCGATTGGTTTTCTGTGTGCAAGAAGGTATATCCTAATTTACCAGACCATTTTTTATTAAAGTTATGTTTAACTTCTGCCTCTAAACCTGTAATGGATACTTTTCCAATGTTTTTAAAGCTATAGATCATATCTGGAGAATGTTGATATTTTTCAGACCCCAAATGCGTCCGTTCATTATACTCTGGATAGAAGTCTAATAAATGACCTGTGAAGTAAATGGAATGGTAATCACGGATACGATTGTGGAAGGCGCTAGCACGGTAGGATGTCGTTTTATTTTCATGTTCCCAACCTACATCCACATTGATGGATTTTTCTGGTTTTAAGTCAGGATTGCCAACCCAGTACCACCCCATTCGAGCCGTACCGCCACCAAGGCCACCACTCAATGGGTTACCAGAATACATTTCCCAGTTGTAATATAATTCGCCCATACCTGGCTCATTATAACTCGTGCCAATATTCGCTTTCAAACGATTATGTATGTCACCACGTAGATTATGTAACATACCCACATTGAACGTCAAATTACTGCCAAATAAATTGCTATGGTCAAGACGTACGATTGGCGTGATAGTTGTATTCTTGTTAACTTGCCAATCATCTTGCACGTACACATATTCTTTTTGAATTTCCGCTTCGCCTACTGTCACACGGTTGTGTAAGGCATCACCTTTTTTGAACTGTACATTGTTCAATTTTACATCGTATGATTTACCATTGATAACCATCGGCTTTCCTGTATAGTAATAATATACGATGGCACTTTGTCTAATACGGGATTCACTTGCATTGGCAGCTTTAATCTCAGGATTTTGCTCATACAATTTGTTTACTAACTCATTAAAACGATCTCTCGTTTCAGACGTAGTATGATCCAAGAAATAAGAAATGCGGTTATTACTATTCATGTGAGAACCTTCGATTTCTTTTGGTACATTGTCCACTAAATCAAAGGCATGTTCTTGGCTGAAAAATTCTTCATACGTAAAGGAAGGTAAATAATCCTTACCTTGTACACCTTTTTCATAGCCATACCACTCTTTCAAACGGTTCCAATATGGCGTGCCATCTGTGCCCTTTTCAATCGGATAATCTTCCACGCGAGAGGCCACTTCATGCGTGATTGGATCTTCTTTCAGATGTTTATCATAATCCCATGGGTTGATGAACTGTTTTGTCGTTTTAGGCGCACTTTTTAAACGACTACCACTACCTTTTTCTTTTTTGATACCAAATCCAGTATTGACGAAATGCTTATCATTGACAGCAATATGAAAGTCCGAATGCACGTCAAATTGGGAATGGTCAATGGTATCCACTTGATTCAATTCATTAGCACCAAAGAAAGGTACGTGCCCCACTGTATTCGTTAAGGTCACATCATTTTCTTTCAATTTCGCGTAGTTTACCTCTACGTC
>CAUQUX010000121.1:0-4323 GCA_963521235.1 uncultured Veillonella sp.
GGGTTATTCGGATCCAAAGATAAGGGGGGACGACCATGAGTGAAATTTTAAATCCATATTATCTACAAATTGTGATGTTCTTCATCATCAATGCCATTATGGGTATTTCCATTTTCTTCACCTTGTCTACAGGGCAGTTGACATTGGGCGCAGCAGGTTTCATGAGCGTGGGTGCTTACGTGGGTGCCTTGCTCACTCTGAAAGCTGAGGTGCCGATTCCGGTGGCCATTTTTATCGGTGGTATCGTAGCGGCCTTAGTAGCTATTGTGATTGGACTTCCAACAACACGGTTGAAAGGATTATACTTGGCTATTGCAACGTTAGGCTTTGGTGAAGTGGTGCGTGTTATCTTCTTGAACTTAGAAGTGACACATGGTGCGTTGGGTCTTTCGGGGATTCCAGCGATTGCCCAAGAATTGACAAACTATGTCTATGAGTTCGATATGGATGGCTTGTTAGATATCGATGCATTAACATGGGGTAATTTATTGACCATCATCATCTTGTTGGTGATTCTAGCATTGATTATCTTGTTCTGCCTACGTATCCACAATAGTCGTGTAGGTCGTGCATTCCAAGCCATCAAAGCAGATGACCATGCAGCAGAGTTGATGGGTATCAATGTAGTGTATTACAAAATGTTAGCCTTTGTCATCGGTGCTTTCATTGCCGGTATTGGCGGTGGTTTGTATGCGCATATTACAAACTTCATCAACCCTACAGATTTTAGCTATCACAAAGTAGTACAAATTTTATTGTTTCCAGTCTTTGGTGGTTCTAATGTAGTGTGGGGATCTGTACTAGGCTCTTTCATTTTGACATTGCTACCAGAAGTATTGCGTTTCTTAGCAGACTATCGGGATATTATTTACGGGGCACTGTTAGTTATCTTGATGGCTGTTCGTCCAGATGGTATTTTGACAGAAGAATTAATGGATAAAATCTACCGTAAATTGGGCGTGAAACAGAAACCATATATTCCAGAAACTCAAGTATTAACAGAACGCTTTGAAGCTTATAAAGCAAAGAGCAAGTCTGGTCAAGAATAGGAGGGTACCATGCTATTACAATTAGATGATGTAAGTAAAAGCTTTGGCGGTGTGGCTGCCTTAACAGGGGTTACCTTCCAAGTGAACCAAGGGGAAGTCTTTGGTGTGATCGGACCGAATGGTGCAGGCAAAACAACATTGTTCAACTTAATTACTGGCGTCTTCCCTGTAAGTACTGGCAATATTGTCTTCGATGGTATGAATGTAGTAGGTATTAAACCACATCGTACAGTGGAAATGGGGATTGCTAGAACCTTCCAAAATATCCGTTTGTTCGGCAATATGACGGCATTGGAGACTGTATTGACAGGCATGCATTGTCGCACAGGCTCTGGAGTGTTGTCTAGTTTCTTCCGTACAAAACGCCAACGCATTGAAGAAGAGCGTTGCCGTGGTATTGCCTATGAGTTTTTAAAATTGGTCGGCTTAGAAGAAGATGCGGAAGAAGTGGCTACATCCTTACCATATGGTAAACAACGTCGTTTGGAAATTGCTCGTGCTTTAGCAACGCATCCGCAATTAATTTTGTTGGATGAACCTGCGGCAGGTATGAACGATAGTGAGACAGAAGTATTGCGCCAATTGATCGGCAAAATCCGTGATTTAGGGATTACCGTGGTAGTCATTGAACATGATATGGCGTTGATGATGAATATTTGTGACCGCTTAGCAGTGTTGAACTTTGGTAAAAAGATTGCAGAAGGTACGCCACAAGAAATTCAAAACAATCCAGATGTAATTGAAGCGTACTTAGGAAAGGAGGAATAATATGTTAAAAATAGAAAATGTTGTGGCTGGGTATGGACACATTACAGCGTTGAAGTCTATTAACCTAGAAGTTCCTCAAGGTTCTATTGTATCTTTAATTGGTGCCAATGGTGCTGGCAAATCGACAACTATGCGTTCTATCATGGGTTTAGTAAAACCTACAGAAGGTCGCATTACTTTTGAGGGTAAAGATATTACATCTATGAAAACCCATGATATTGTGAAATCTGGTATTTCCCTCGTTCCAGAAGGGCGACAAATTTTACAAGACATGAGTGTTTATGAAAATTTAGAAATGGGTGCCTATATTCGCAAAGATAAAGATATCGAAGCTGATATTAAGAAAGTATTCAAACGTTTCCCTATCCTTGATGAACGTAGTTACCAATTAGGCGGTACTTTGTCTGGTGGACAACAGCAGATGCTTGCCATCGGTCGTGCTTTAATGGCTCGTCCTAAACTGTTGTTACTAGATGAACCATCCATGGGTTTGGCGCCGTTGGTAGTGAATGAAATCTTTGAAGTTATCAAAGAGATTAGTGCCGAAGGAACGACAGTATTACTAGTTGAACAAAACGTACGTCAAGCGTTGAAAATCGCTGACTATGCCTATGTACTAGAAACAGGTAAAATTGTTCTTTCAGGACCAGCCGAAGAAATTCGACATGACCCTAGAGTTATGGAAGCGTACTTAGGCGGTAAGGTAGAATAATATATGAGGGCCTCCCTAACTATTCTAGAAAATGCAGGATACGTTTGGTAAGACAGATATATCATCCTTGATTGGTGATTATATAAAGACAGATAGCAGATATACAATCTATTATGGTTGTGTATCTGCTTTTTAGTTTAAGTATTTTTATCACATAAGCTATATTGTATGGTGATATCCTTTACAATATAAAGAAAATTGAATAGAGCTAAAAACTATTGTGTATACATGAGCTACAAGCCTTGTTAAGCGGGCAATTTTTTTGTAAACTAATAGTATAGGATTATGATATATATGACGACTATGGGAAGGTGTTTACTATGAGCATGGCAGCAAAACAAGCCCGTGGGAAAAAAGCAAATGATGCAATCTTTGCTACAAACTCACAAGCGCAAGCAGCGGCAAAACAATATGGCAAAGAAAATGTATTGATTGGAACTGTTGGATCCATATTGGATGAAAATGGAGATATTGTTTTCTTGAAAGTGGTAGAAGATGAGTTTCGTAATTTACCACGCAATGAATACATTGCTTACGCACCAATTGAAGGATTGCCAGAGTTTATTGATGCTTGCAAACAAGAGTGTTTTGGTGCCTCTCGTCCCGATGCGTATATTGAAGGTATAGCGACTACTGGCGGAACTGGTGGAATTCATCACATCGTGCACAATTACAGCGAAATCGGTGATAAGGTGATTACTGCCGATTGGTATTGGGGGGCTTATAAGCAAATTTGCCAGGACAATGGCAGAACCTTAGTGACCTATCCATTATTTGACGATAACTACCATTTCAACTTTCCAGCTTTAAAATCGTTGGCACTAGAATTAGCGGAAACGCAGGAAAATATTGTGATTCTCATCAATACACCAGGCAATAATCCAACAGGGTTCTCCCTCTATGAAAGTGATTGGGACAACGTGTTGAATTTCTCTAAAGAATTAGTGGCTACTGGAAAAAATAAAGTCATCATCGGTATTGATGTAGCGTATATTGATTTTTCTGGCCCTAGAGAAGAAGTTAGACGATTCTTTAAAAAATTCGAAGGATTGCCAAAAGAAATTTTGGGTATTGCCTGCTACAGTGTGTCCAAAGGCTTTACTATGTATGGTCAACGTGTTGGTTGCATGTTAGGGATTACCTCTGATAAGGATGTGGCACAGGAGTTTTTTGACATTAACCAAATGACATCTCGTGGCACATGGTCAAACATCAATCGACCAGCTATGCGGACAGTAGCTAACATTGTACATGATCCTGAAAAAATGAAACGCTATGAAGAAGAGCATCATTTCTATTCTCAGTTGATTGAAGAGCGAGCTAATATCTTAGAAACGGAAGGCAAAGCAATTGGATTGCCTATGTTGCCGTACATGGGTGGATTCTTTGTGACCATTCCTAGCGATGAGCCAGCGGTAGTGGTAGAAGAATTAAAAAAAGAGCATGTATACCTTATTCCAGTCTCAAAAGGGGTGCGTGTGGCAGTGTGCTCCATTCCGAAATACCAAATTAAAGGATTAGCGCAACGCATGTATGATGCCATGAAACGAGTAGGGCAATTATAATACCACAAATAGAGACAATAGAATATGACATATATCTGTTAAAAAAGACAGGTGAATTTAGTATTCACCTGTCTTTTTTTATTGTTTCATTTCTATCTAATATATATTGCATCTTATATCATATCGTGCATCTAGTATCTGATATGTAATGAAATTGTACATCCTTATATCGTTATTGACAGTGTAAAATATTTTGTGTAAACATGTTTAGTTAGTATTGAAAAAAGAA
>CAUQUX010000122.1:0-4273 GCA_963521235.1 uncultured Veillonella sp.
TGAAAAAATACGGTGGTTTTATCCCAGGTATTCGCCCAGGAAAACCGACTGCTGACTATGTAGACCGAGTAATGACTCGAATTACATTAGTAGGTGCATTTTTCTTAGCTTTCGTTGCAATCTTACCAAATATGATTGGTGGATTGACAGGTATTCAAGGTGTGTACTTTGGTGGTACAGCACTACTTATCGTGGTGGGCGTAGCATTAGATACAATGCAACAAGTAGAATCTTTAGTATTAACACGCCAATATAAGGGCTTTGTGAAATAGGAGATCATGATATGTATATTTTATTAATGGGACCTCCAGGTGCTGGTAAAGGCACGCAGGCAGCTCGTCTGATTGAAAAATATGGTATCCCTCAAATTTCTACAGGTGACATGTTCCGTGCCGCTGTAAAAGAATCTACTCCATTAGGATTAGAAGCTAAGAAATATATGGATGCTGGACAATTAGTTCCAGATAGCGTTACCATTGGCATCGTTCGTGAACGCTTGTCCAAGGATGACTGTAAACAAGGTTTCATTTTAGATGGCTTCCCTCGAACAACAGCACAAGCTGTTTCTTTGGATGCGATTTTAAAAGAAATGAACATCGTTCTTGATGCTGTACTTAATTTAAGTGTTCCCTCTGAAGAGTTGGTTCGACGCATCAGTGAAAGAGCACGTCTTGAAAATCGTGATGATGACAAACCGGAAACAGTACAGAAACGTCTTGCTGTATACGAAGAGTCTACTAAACCATTGATCGATTACTATCGTAATAGTGGTCAATATGTAGAAATCAACGGCTTACAGGATGTGGACACAGTATTTGCAAATATCGTTACGGCTTTGGAGAAATAATCAATGATTATTTTTAAATCGCCCGAAGAAATTGAGCATATCCGAAAGGCATCTCAACTGACAGCAGCAACGTTAACCGAGCTTGCTAAACTAGTTAAGCCGGGTGTTTCAACGCTTGAGTTAGACCAATTTGCCGAAGAATATATTCGCAGTCATGGAGGAGTTCCAAGCTGCATTGGTTACTATGGGTATCCAGCAACTATCTGTGCTTCCATAAATCATGAAGTGGTACATGGGATTCCAAGTGCATCTCGTATACTAAAAGATGGCGATGTCATCAGCATTGATTTAGTATCATCTATTAATGGATATCATGGGGATTCTGCTATTACTGTTCCAGTAGGAGAAGTAAGTCCTAAAGTCTATGCATTACTAAAAGTTACAGAGGAATGTCTTTTCAAAGGGATTGAACAAGCTGTAGCGGGTAATCATGTAGGAGATATTTCCCATGCCGTACAATCTCATGCAGAACGTCATAGATATGGTGTTGTGCGAGATTTTGTAGGACATGGTTTAGGAAAAAGCATGCATGAAGATCCACAAGTTCCAAATTATGGTACTAAGGGCAAAGGTCCAGAACTTAGACCAGGAATGGTCATCTGTATTGAGCCAATGATTACTATGGGCACGCACAAAGTAAGAGTTCTTGAAGATAACTGGACTGCGGTCACAATGGACCGTAAGCCAGCTGCTCACTTTGAACATACCATTGCCATTACTGAAAATGGTACTGAAATACTTACTATGCGTGATACACCGAGGTTAATACAATAACCAGTAACCGGAGGATAAAAGATATGTCAAAAGAAGACGTTATTGAAGTGGAAGGTACGGTCGTTGAGGCACTACCAAATGCTATGTTCCAAGTTGAATTGGAAAATGGGCATGTGGTTTTGGCTCATGTGTCAGGTAAAATGCGTATGAATTTTATCCGTATCCTTCCTGGTGATAAAGTTACTATGGAACTGACACCATATGACTTAAGCCGTGGTCGCATCACCTATCGCTTTAAGTAAGCATAGGATCCACAAAGGAGGTACTTATGAAGGTTAAACCATCAGTTAAAAAGATATGCGAAAAATGTAAAATTATTAAACGTAAAGGCCGTGTAATGGTTATTTGCGAAAACCCAAAACATAAACAAAAACAAGGATAATTGATAGGAGGTGGATGAATAGATGGCACGTATAGCCGGTGTAGATTTACCACGTGACAAACGTGTGGAAATTGGTTTAACTTATATTTACGGTATCGGTCTTACTCTTTCTAAAGAAGTATTAGCAAAAACTGGTATCAATCCAGATACTCGCGTTCGTGATTTGAGTGAAGATGAAGTAGCAAAAATCCGTGAACTTCTTGATGCAGAGTATAAAGTAGAAGGTGATCTTCGTCGTGAAGAAGCCCTTAACATTAAACGCTTAATTGAAATCAACTCCTATCGCGGTAAACGTCATCGTATGGGACTTCCATGTCGTGGTCAACGTACGAAGACAAATGCTCGTACTCGTAAGGGTCCTCGTAAAGCAATCGCAGGTAAGAAGAAATAATAAAGGAGGGATATTGTGGCTAAGAAAACAGTTAGATCCAAAAGAAAAGAAAAGAAACATATCGAATCTGGTGCAGCGCATATTCGCTCCACTTTTAACAACACTATCGTTACAGTAACAGACGTAAACGGTAATGCTCTTTCTTGGGCATCTGCTGGTGGTCTAGGTTTCCGTGGTTCCCGTAAATCCACTCCATTTGCAGCACAAATGGCAGCTGAACAAGCAGCAAAAGCAGCTATGGAACACGGTCTTCGCACTGTAGAAGTATTTGTTAAAGGTCCAGGATCTGGTCGTGAAGCAGCGATTCGTGCGTTGCAAGCAGCTGGTCTTGAAGTAACAAGCATTAAAGATGTGACTCCAATTCCTCATAACGGCTGTCGTCCTCCAAAACGTCGTCGCGTATAATCTGAGCTATATACTTAGAATAGTGACAAGTTTTAGAGGAGGGTATACCTGATGAGCGAAGAAAAAAAACTTAGAATCGAGAAAGTAAAAATGACGGAAGATGGTCGCTATGGTAAATTCGTATGCGAACCATTGGATCGTGGTTATGGTATTACTCTCGGTAATAGCTTGCGTCGCATTTTGCTTTCATCCTTAGATGGAGCAGCAATTACTTCCATCAAGATTGACGGAGTACTTCATGAGTTCTCTACGATTGAAGGTGTTCGTGAGGATGTATCCGATATTATTCTGAACCTTAAACAGTTGTGTATTCGTCTTGAAGATGAAGCACCTGTACCGATGGATGTACATATCGATGTTCGTAAAGATGGAATATTAACAGCAGGTGATTTGATTCAATTCATGCCTCCTGAAATCGAAGTCTTAAATCCAGAATTGGTAATTGCTACAATGGATGAAGCAGCTCATCTTGTAATGGATGTGCGTATCGAACGCGGTAAAGGATATGTACCATCTACTAAGAATAAACGTGAAGATGATATGATTGGTCAAATTCCAATTGACTCTATCTTCTCGCCAATTCTAAGAGCGAAATATGAAGTCAGCGATGTCCGTGTGGGCAATGAAATGGACTTCGATAAGCTTACTTTAGAAGTTTGGACAAATGGTTCTATTACAGCATCAGATGCAATTGCTAAATCAGCAGCTATCATGATTTCCTATTTAGGAAACTTTACTCGATTGGCTCATTCCTATGATATGATTGATGTAGGTGAAAGCGAAGCTGAATTTACTACTGCAAATGGTCAAGAAGGTGTCACTAATGACGCTGAACCAAAAGGACCAACGACAATTCCTATTGAAGATCTTGAGTTGTCTGTTCGTGCTTTCAACTGCTTGAAACGTGCTAACATTCATACGATCGGTGACTTAACTGGTAAAACAGAAGACGAATTAGGAAAAATCCGCAATTTAGGGAAAAAATCTGTAGAAGAAATTCTAGAGAAATTACAATCTTACAATGAAGGTAATGATTCCTTAACATCTCAAAGCGAATAAGAGGAGAAAGACTAATGGCATACAGAAAATTAGGCCGCAACAGTTCCGCTCGTAAAGCGTTGTTCCGCGGTATGGTAACATCTCTCTTCGTACATGAACGCATTGAAACAACAGAAGCAAAAGCAAAAGAGCTTCGCAAATATGTTGATGAAATGATTACATTGGGCAAACGTGGCGACTTACATGCTCGTCGTCAAGTTCTTGCTTTTCTTATGAACGAAGATGCAGTAAAAAAATTATTTGATGAAATTGCTCCAAAATATGCTGAGCGCAACGGTGGTTACACTCGTGTAATCAAACTTGGCCTTCGTAAAGGCGATGCAGCTCCATTGGCTATTCTTGAGCTTGTATAATCAACAGCAATCTGGTTGTGATAGGATGAGTTTCACTCATTCTGTTGCAGCCTTTTTTGCTT
>CAUQUX010000123.1:0-4203 GCA_963521235.1 uncultured Veillonella sp.
CACGATGTAAATCTTCTACTTTCATAAATTCTATTGCATGAGCACTTGTAAAAGCCGCCCCACACAATAAGAGCGCCAGCACACTCTTAGTGTACCGACGCCAACAACGATGTAATTGCATCTATATCGCCTCTTCTTATTGATTATTAATTATTGATTACTGTTATAATTTGACCACGTTCAACTGAGGCACCTGGTTCCACAGAAACCGTTTGCACCACGCCATTGACTGTAGCACGGGATGCCACCATAGGTCCTCCTAATGTTTGCACTGTAAGCAAAGGATCCCCTTCTTTGACAGAAGTTCCTACACTCACTACAGACACTACCTCACCAGATAACACAGTTTCATGATTTACTGGTGCTGCTTCTGCCGTAGCTGTCACAAATAATGCTGCTAACAATGCCCCCAAACTATATAGAAAAACTTTTTTCATATACATACACCTCCTACATCTTTCTTCCATGTACAGTATATCATACTCTCAAGAATAAGAACAATTAATTCCTAGTAAATCGATACCTGTATGTGTGGTATCTGTCTTATTACCTATATCATATAACTTGTAAATGAAAGATTCATGAATGTAAGCCATTATTATCTCAATTCTTCTAAGGTATCTCGCAATTGATTTAATTCTGACAAGGCTTTTCCCGTCCCCAATATAACGGAATATCTAGGATGTTCCACCACGTAAGCAGGACGACCTGTTTTTTCTGTAATCATACGGTCTAAGCCACGAAGTAAGGAGCCACCACCCGTTAAAATGATACCATGGTCATTAATTTGTGCTAACAACTCTGGAGGAGTTTTTTCTAAAATACTGATAATCCCTTCAATGATATTCTGTACGGGTCTATCTAAAGCAAATTTCATATCCTTAGAGGTAATCTCTACCGCACGAGGCAAGCCCGTCACACTGTGTCGCCCTCTAACGATAGCTCGTTCTTCTCCAGACCTTGGATCTACTGTACCCACTTCAATTTTTAAATCTTCTGCCGTCAGTGGTCCAATCAAGAGTTTTTTCTTCCTCTTCATGTATTGTAATAATGCTTCATCAAATGTATCGCTACCAATCCGCAAACTTTCACTGACTACTACACCAGAGTCGCAAATAACCGCAATATCCGTTGTGCCACCACCGATGTCTACCACCATAGCTCCTACTTGGTCTGCCTTATCTAAGCCAGTTCCAATTGCAGCTGCCAAGGGTTCTTCCATGAGTACGATTTTACGAGCCCCAGCCTGTAACAACACTTCTAAGACAGCTCGTTTTTCTACTGGTGTAATACTGGATGGCACACAAGCTATGATACGGGAACGAATTAATCCAGATACGGGAACCACCCTACGAATAAAATGACGCAACATATAGGCAGTTGTATCATAATCAGCAATGACCCCACCTTTCAAAGGCTGAATTACTTCAATTCCATCTGGTGTTCTTCCTAAAATGGCTCGCGCTTCATGACCAACAGCAATCACTTCTCTAGTGGTTGTGTCACAGGCTACAAATCCAGGCTCATCTAGTACAATGCCTCTACCTTTGACATACATCACGACATTCGTAGTTCCTAAGTCGATACCAATGTCTGTAGTCCATAAGAGGGATAGTTTTTCAAAGAACGATAAGGAACGACGTTCTTTTTTGAAAGAAGTTTGTTTTGTTGTCGTTCCTAACGGTTTTCTGCGTACACGACGTTGTTTACGTTTATCCTCTTTCGTTTGAGGCTGTTTTCGCTTACTCGTCCACCCGAACAATGTTAGCACCTATTCCTTTTAATTTTGCAACTAAATTATCATAGCCACGATCAATATGCGCTAATTGACCTACTTTAGTCACACCAGATGCGGCTAGACCAGCACACACAAGGGCAGCACCGCAACGTAAGTCAGTCGCTTCTACTTCAGCACCAACCAGTTGTTCAACTCCAGTTACGATGGCTTTACGATCATCTACTTGAATAGATGCTCCCATTTTTTTCAACTCATCCACATGCATAAAGCGATTTTCAAAGACAGTTTCCATGACAGTACTTGTCCCTTTAGCAATGGTTGTCATCGCCATGAACTGAGCTTGCATATCTGTAGGGAATCCAGGGTATGGCAAGGTTTTAATAGATGTAGCTTTCAACTGTCCATTACTGATAACACGAATGCCATCCACATCTTCTTCTACAGTAACGCCCGCTTCTTTCAATTTAGCGACTACCGGTTTTAAATGCTCTGAAAGGGCATTTTCTACATACACATCGCCCCCAGCCATAGCCGCTGCAATTAAGTACGTACCGGCTTCAATGCGGTCTGGAATAACGGTATGTACAGCACCTTTTAATTCTTTCACGCCTTCAATACGAATGACATCCGTACCAGCACCGCGAATGTTAGCCCCCATACTATTCAAGAATGTCGCTAAGTCAACAATTTCAGGTTCTTCTGCTGCATTTTCAATGATAGTTTTACCTTCCGCAAAGGTAGCTGCCATAATAATATTTTCCGTAGCTCCTACGCTTGGGAAGTCCAAATAGATTAAATTACCTTTTAATCCTTCGGGCGCTTTTGCTTCTACAAATCCTTCTCCCATAGTAATGGTAGCACCCAGTGCTTCAAAAGCTTTTAAGTGCAAATCAATAGGGCGACTGCCAATGGCACAACCACCTGGTAAGGCAATACGAGCTTCCCCTTTGCGCGCCAATAAAGGTCCCATCACCAAAAAGGACGCACGCATACGACGTACTAAGTCATAAGGGGCCTCTGTGGCAGAAATTGTAGACGCATCAAAGGTAATATTTTCTCCATCTTTTGTTACTTTCACACCAAGGGATGCAATGACATCACAAATCGTATGAACATCTTCCAAATCTGGAATTTCAAGCAGGGTGCTCGGAGTGGACGCTAATAAAGTCGCGGCAATAATAGGTAGTACTGCATTTTTTGCACTACTTACTCGAATACGACCCTCTAGAGGCGTACCTCCTTGAATAATAAGCTTTTCCAACTGAATTCCTCCTAATCTTATCTAGTAGTTCAAACTATAACTATATAGTATACTCATCTATTATGTACGCTTCGCCTATCTGTATGGATAGACCAAACCTGTCTATATCTGACAAACATTCTATCTTAGTATACTAAATCTTCTTCGTATATGCAACAAAAAGACCGCCCCACGGACGGTCTTTCATGAAGTTCTGCTAAAGATTATTTCACTTTCATGGAAAGTTTTTTATCCAATCGATGGATGGTATCTACAAAACGAACAGTTCCTGTTTTATAACGCATTACAACGGAATGTGTACGTGCACCACCTGGGAAGTATTTAATAGAAGATAATACGTTTCCTTCTGTAATGGCTGTGGCAGAAAAGATAACATCCTCACCACTTACTAAGTCATCAATGGTTAGTACTTTATTTAAATCGGTAATCCCCATTTCATGACAACGACGAATTTCTTCATCTGTAGCAGGTTTCAAACGAGCTTGCATATCACCGCCTGTACATTTTAAAGCAGCCGCTGCTAATACCCCTTCTGGAGCTCCACCAGTACCTACAACCATGTGAATACCAGAACCTTCTAAACCACATTCCATAGCTGGGTTTACATCACCGTCTGTAATCAAACGAATACGAGCTCCGGCAGCACGACATTCATCCATCAAACCTTGATGACGTTCACGATCCAACATAACCACAGTCAAATCATCGATGGCACGACCCATTTTATCCGCTACACGACGCAAGTTTTCCGTCATGGATTCGTTCAAATCAATCACACCTTTAGCACGTGGTCCTACGCACAATTTTTCCATGTACATGTCAGGTGCATGTAGTAAACCACCTTTAGGGGCAATGGCCAACACAGCAATCGCACCATTTTGACCTTTTGCAATTAGATTCGTACCTTCAATAGGGTCTACGGCGATATCTACTTCTTCTCCGCCAGCCCCAACACGTTCACCAATGTACAACATTGGCGCTTCATCAATTTCACCTTCTCCAATCACAACGGTACCAGAAATTGGCACTGTATCGAAGGTTTGGCGCATACCATCAACAGCTAATTGATCTGCTGCATCTTTGGCTCCACGACCACATAAACGACCACTTTTTAATGCCGCTGTTTCTGTAACACGAACAAACTCTAAGGCTAATGTGCGATCCATTTTGATCCTCCCACTTGTGTCTACTATTTATTGGCTGC
>CAUQUX010000124.1:0-4192 GCA_963521235.1 uncultured Veillonella sp.
GCGGATTCAGCACCCAGACTACTCTATCCAGCAGTTAGCAGATAGTCTCAGCACTTCCCTTACAAAAAGTGGTGTCAACCACAGACTCAGAAAAATCAATAAGATAGCTGATGAACTATAAAACCACGAATCGTAGGACTCGTGGTTATTTTCTTGAAGTTATAAAATAAATATGTGAGAAATATTTTAATGAAAGTCCACTTTATAATCTATGGTATACTATAGATGAGTTACACGGTCAGGTTAAAGGAGACACCATGAAAAAAACTAAAAAAAGTATGATTATTTTATTCAGTATTTTAGCAGTCATTGGAATCGCAGTAGGAGGATGTAGCATGCACCAATACCAAAAGAAACAAGAAATGATAGCCATCGCGACAAGTGACGAGGCTAGAAAGGTTTATGAAGAATATTTAAAGAAAGAAGATCCCAAAGCACTGACCGAAGACGGTATCATTAAGAGTTATGAAATTGATAAAGAAAAACTTTCCTATAATCCAATGGGAGGTTTAATGGTACGTTTATTTTTGAACGGGAAAAAAGATCTTAGGATGAATTTTAACTTAATAGATAATGGAGATGGTACCTATAGTACTGCATACTATGGATATACTGGTGACCTAAGCAGGATTTTGGAAGAAGGAAAAAATGATTAAGGACTATGTAAATGATAAAAATCTTCAAATAGCAATGACAGAGTATGACTCTGAAATGGATTTAGATCATGTTGTGAAAACTCAAAGAGGAGATCAACTTGGCACTGTCACCCAAGTCTACAACAATACTACAGGAGCGGGCGAGCAGGTTTATGCGGTTGTAAAAAATCCTAATGAAAATGCTGAGGATGTAGAGGAAAGTTATGCTATACTATGAGTAAGTTCATTTCTAATTTATTGATAGGATAGCGTAAAGGAGGAAACATGAAAACATCTAAAAAAAGTATGATTATTTTATTCAGTATTTTAGCAGTAATTGGAATTTCAATAGGAGGATGTAGCATGCACCAATACCAAAAGAAACAGGAAATGATAGCCATCGCGACAAGTGATGAGGCGAAAAAGGTTTATGAAGAATATTTAAAGAAAGAAGATCCACATGCTTTTACTGACAAAGGATTCGTACATTCTTATCAAGTGAAACAAGATTCATTAAGTTATAATCCAATGGGTGGGCTGATGGTTTCTTTAATAATCAATGATGATAATGAAATGCTTGTGGATTATAATTTGATTGAAAAGTCTGACGGAAATTATACTTCAGCATTTTATGGAAGTACACCTAAATTTTGGCAGACTCGTGATAAATATTATAAAAAAGAGGAGTGATAATTATGCTGGAAAAATATATTGACGAGCCTCATCTTCAGATAGCAATGACAGAGTACCAATCTAACATGAAAGAAAATAAATATGAGGTTAATACTCAGTATAATCAAAATGTAGGTTATGTCACCCAAGTCTACAACAATACTACAGGAGCGGGCGAGCAGGTTTATGCAGTTGTAGAAAATTCTGATGAAGAAGCTGATAAGGTACAGGAAAGTTATGCTATACTATGAGTAAGTTAGTCCCTAATTCATTGATAGGATAGCGTAAAGGAGGCACTATGAAAAAAACAAAAAAAAGCATGATTATTTTATTCAGTATTTTAGCTGTAATTGGAATAACAGTAGGAGGATGTAGCATGCACCAATACCAAAAGAAACAGGAAATGATTGCCATCGCAACAAGCGATGAGGCGAAAAAGGTTTATGAACATTTTATGAAATCAAAAGACCCCAAAGCATTCACCGATGAAGGAATTATAAAGAATTATGAGATTGATGAAAGTAGCTTAAGTTATAACCCAATGGGGGGATTAATGGTTTCAGTGGTTATCAACAAAGATAATGAATTAAATATAAATTATAATTTGATTGAAAACAAAGATGGCTCATACCATTCAGCATATTATTCTACTTCACCAAGATTATCCAAACTTTTGAAAGGGAATAATGAATGACACAAAATTATGTTAAAGAAGATAACCTTCAAACCGCAATGGCAGAGTATCAGGATAATATGGGTGAGAGAAGAACTTTATATGACCAATATGAAATAGAACTTGGCACTGTCACCCAAGTTTACAACAATACTACAGGAGCGGGCGAGCAGGTTTATGCGGTTGTAAAAAATCCCAATGAAAAAGCTGAGGATGTACAGGAAGTAACGGTTCTCTTTCGTGGTTCTACGGGTCCAGATCATATTTTGAATGAAGCACCAGATGTCTGGAATGACTGGGCTGAAAATGATGCAGTTATAGCCAAGAGAATTGTAATGCAAAGCAATCCCAGCGACCGAGACAATTCTACCGAGCAGCTAAAGGCTTCTGCCAGAGCTTTAAAAGATATCATGGAAAAATATCCTAATGCCAAGATTAATATCTATGGGCATTCACTTGGATCTATGGATGCTCAGTATGCCATGGCTGCCCTTGAAGCGTCCCAAATCGAACGAATCCAACAGGCTTATATCTACAACGGGCCTGATATCTATCGAATCCTTAGCCCTGAACAGAGGAAAATTGTTGATCAGATTAAAGGACGTATCTACAACTATGCTGACCCTAAAGATAAGATTAGCATGGTTGGAAGAGATCCTGCCAAGGGCAGTATCGGGTCTGTAGGTATGGTTTATTATGTAGATAGTGAACAAGAGGATTTTGTAAATCAGCATATGACCTATGGTTATCGCTTGGATAAGAATGGGAAAATAAAAATTCTCTCCAATACTAGTACAGTCGCATATAACGACTTCCTGATTAAAATGGAAGGGTATAAAACACTTAAAAATATATTGTCTTCTGATGGATATACAGCAGGGGAACAACTCTTTCTGGATTCTGAGCAAGCTAAGATTGCAGCTTCGGGTATTTGCCGTATCGTCACAGAGGAGATGGATATTATTAAAAATATCTATAATAGAGGAATTCAAGACGCAAGTGAAGTATTTGCATCTTGCAGTAATGTCCCTTGGGGATTTATCCTTAGTTCATATGAAACAGAGGTTGCCTATTCCGAAGGAGGCTTGAACTATGAAACAACTATTGGTATCATTCAGAATCGATTTCATCCTGTTGTAGATAAGGTAAAACAACTAGAAAAAGATTTTACAGACTTGGAAAAGCAAATCCAAAACGGAATTCAGAAGAAATTAGATGAAGATAGGGAATTAGCTAGTAAATTTAGCCAGTGGGAGAGTTTGTTATGATTCAGGATGACATCTGGAAAAAGCGCCAGCGTTTAGAAGAATGTGAGGATAACTATCGACGTTCTTGTAAAAAAATCGAAAATCAGTATGAGGAAGCCAACTATAAATTTCAACAATTGCGGCATATGATTGATGAGAAGCATCGAATCATTTCCCATTCCTTAGACCAGTTAGGTGGAGATACAACCGAATGGCGTTATCAGTCCAATCAACTCGCATCCAACTTTAGTCAGCAAATCGAGATGGCATATCGAAATAGACAAGGGCAACTCGAACAAGAAGAGATGAAGCTAGAGCAAGAATACAAACGACAATACCGTCTTTTAGAAGATGGGCTTGCCAGAGCCCAGGAACAGCAACGGCGCTTAGAAGAACGAGGTAAAAAGTAATGGCGAATGTATTTGATTATATTAATGATTTTTTCGCGGGAGGAGAGGAGGCACTAAGAAATATTGAAAAAGAGTTGGAACGATCATTTATAAAAAACATCTTGGCTCCAGCAAAAAAAGCTCGTATTTCCACTATAGAAAAAGATACAGAAAAATATATGAAAATTTCTCTATTAAGTGCTCAAGAAAGTTTGAAAGAAGTTTCGAAAAATATTGATAGTTCGATGAAGGGAGAATTTTCTACAAAAGTAGTTGAAACTATAGAAACGAAAAGTAAAGAATATCCAAATGCTTTAAATGGTACAAAGTAAAACTCCAGTTATAGCCGATGAACTATAAAACCACGAATCGTAGGACTCGTGGTTCTTTTCTTATAAACTTGTTGAGTGTTTGGGTTGTACTTTTTGGTCAGGGTCGATGTAGTTGATGGCGTTGTTAACAGCGGTTGGTGCTTCTCCAAGCCCTGTCGCAATCAGATCAATTTTTCCGTCATAGTAGCAACAGTCACCGATAGCATAGATACCTGCTTGGCTGGATTCCTGTTTGCTGTTGACG